>DWYI01000067.1 GCA_019118765.1 Candidatus Allofournierella merdavium
GGTAGACTGGAGAGAGGGCATTGGCTTCCTCGAATACCGTCAGATCCCAGTTAACTACCTTTGCGGCCTCCTCATTGTCGGCGGCGAAGTCGTAGGTAGTAATAACAATGGCATCTTGGATAAAAGCGTTGGAGTTGTCCTCACTGGTGTTCTGCCGCCATTGGTCCCGATTGGTCAGCACCACATATGGGACGGTATAGAATCGCTCCAGCATTTCCGTCCACTGGTGCAGCAGGTCGGCATTGGGAATGACCAACAGAATCCGGCTGTATCCCTCCAGCCACTTTTGATTGATGACCAGCATGGCCTCGTGGCTCTTGCCCATACCTGCTTCATCGCACAGAACGGCACCTTTCTGATAGGGGGAACGCAGGGCAAAGCTGGCCGCTGCAATCTGAAACGGATAGATTTCAATATCCGATGATGCAAAGACCGGAAGGAACTGTTCTGCTTCCGGCAGTTGTTCCAAAAGTCGGGCCTTGTAATAGGCATGAAACGGTGTTTGCGGCATGGCAATTCCCCCCTTTTTCTTTTATTTACACTTCTTTTTATTATGGCAGATATTGACGAAAAACGCAACGACGATTGATTCCTTTATTTAAGGGGAAAATGTCATTTCCAAAATAAAGACCACAATCAGTGCCGGACTGATTGTGGTCAAAAAGCATTATAAAAATGTGATATTGTTTATGCCTTAATTCGTTGCTGAATGGTAAAACACCCTTGACAAATCTCTTTCCAAAAGAAAATACTTCAAAAGGCCGCCAAGGACAAGGGCTACACGGATACCATCTTTTTCGTGGATGACGGGATCACCGGCACTACCATGAAACGCCCCGGCTTTCAGAAGATGATCGCCGCAATCGAGGCTGGGTACATCTCGGCGGTGTTCGTGAAAGACCTCTCCCGGCTGGGCCGCAACTACATTGAGGTTGGCAAGCTCACCGAGGAATTTTTCCCGCTCCATGATGTGCGGCTGGTGGCGGTGTCCGACGGCGTGGACAGCGACGAGGGTGAGGACGATTTCACCCCGTTCAAAAACATTATGAACGAATACTACGCCAAGGACATCTCCAAGAAACGCCGGATCGTCAATAAGATGAAAGGCAACGCCGGGATTCCACTTTCGCCGCCGCCCTACGGTTATATTAAGAACCCGGACGATCCCCGGTTTTGGGTGATTGACCCGGAGGCCGCCGCCGTGGTGCAGCGCATCTATCAGATGACGCTGGAGGGCAGCGGGCTGGCGGAAATCGCCGCCGCCCTTGGTGCGGATGGGATCGTCAACCCTACCTATTATTGGCGGAGCCGGGGTGTCAACCGTTCCGGCAGCAAGAGTACCGTGGAGCCCACCAAATGGGGCCACACCACCGTCAAGAAAATCCTCACCTTGCAGGAATACTGCGGCGATGTCATTAACTTCAAGAGTTGCTCCAAATCCTATAAGATCAAACGCCGCATTGAAAACCCGGAGGAAAACCGAGCTATCTTCCTCAATGTCCACGAGCCCATCATTGACCGTGCTACCTGGGAAAAGGTGCAGGCCATCACCAAAGGGACCCGCCGCAAGCGGCCCCAGGTCACCCAGGAGCCCAGCGTGTTCTCCGGCTATCTGAAATGCCCGGAGTGCGGCGGAAATCTCAATTTCCACTTCAACCAGGGCAACCACGACATCAAGTTTTTCAGTTGTCAGAACCACAACTCCGGGCTCCGCAAATGCTCATCCACCCATTATATCCGGCTGGACTTCCTGGAGCGGGTGGTGCTGTATGAGGTCAACCGCCTCGCCGCCTTTTCCAGTGAGTATGAGGACGATTTCATCAAGACCATTATGGGCCGCTCTGCCAAGGTAGCAGAAAATGTGAGGGTGCGGAAACAGCGGGAGTTGGATGGGCTGTTGACTCGTGACAAGGAATTGGATATGCTCTTTGAGCGGCTTTACGAGGACAATGTTGCCGGTAAAATCGACGACGCCCGGTTTGCTAAAATGGCAAAGCGGTATGAGCAGGAGCAAGGCGAAAACGGCAAACGGATTAAGGCGCTGCGCCTGGAACTGAAACAGTCCGAGAGCAAGCGCATGGACATTGACGATTTTCTCACCACCGTCCGGCGCTATACCAACGCCGATAAGATCACCAAGCGCATGGTAGGAGAACTCATTGACCATATTGACGTATATCAAGCGGAAAAGCAGGACGGTGTTACCACCCAGCGCGTCGTGATCCATTACAACTGCATCGGTGCCTTTGATGTGCCGGACCGCCGGAAGATACCGGAGGCCGACATTATCATGGAAACAAGAAAGGGCGTAGCAGTCAGCTACGCCCCGGCGGTGTAAAGGTGGTGTGGGATATGAGAGCATTTCTCTATTGCCGTGTTGCCCATGACGATTCTTTCGCATTGGATCACCAGCGGTTTCTGCTCCAGCTCTACGCAAAGAAGGCGGGATATACCATCATCGGCGCTGCTGACGAATACGGCAGCGGGCTCACATTAGACCGCCCGGCGCTCCAGAAAGTGACCGAGGCCGTGGTCGCTGGCAGGGTGGATGTGGTGTTAGTCCATAACCTGACCCGGATAGGCCGGGAGTGGGGCATGACCCAAAGCTACATTGACCTGCTCACCCAGCACAAGGTAAAGCTCCTGTGCATCCGGGATCGGCTGCTGTTCGATGAAAACGGCGCTGCCCCAATTTTGACAATAAAAAATGCGGAGTGTCCTTTGTAGGATACTCAGATCCTATAAGGACACTCCGCATGGTCGGAGTGGCGGGATTTGAACCCACGGCTTCCTAGTCCCGAACCAGGCGCGCTACCAACTGCGCTACACCCCGAAAAAAACAGCAGCAGCAAATGCCGCGCTGCTGCTGTTTCTGGTTGGAGAAGAAGGATTCGAACCCTCACAAACAGAGTCAGAGTCTGTCGTGCTACCCTTACACAATTCTCCAATATCCGCGCCCCGCGAGGCGTTCTCGCGAGTGCTTTATTATTATAGCGGAGCATGCAGCGTTTGTCAACACCCCTTTTGAAAAAAATTGCCCGCGGCTTTTTGGCAAAACCCATTGACAAAGACCCGCTGGCGGGACTACTCTTAAAGCGTAAACAAGGAAACGGCGGCCCCGCCCATCGGGGCGTGCGGTGATGAAAAGGGGATATGCAAAGATGAAACGACGGGTCGGTATTCTCACCTCCGGCGGCGACTGCCCCGGCCTCAACGCCACCCTGCGGGGCGTGGCGAAGGCGCTGTATCAGCGCATGGAAGACGATGTGGAGATCATCGGCATCATGAATGGCTACCAGGGCCTCATCGACGGCGACTGGCGGGTGATGCAACCCCACGAGTTCTCCGGCATCCTCACGGTGGGCGGTACCATCCTGGGCACCAAGCGCACCCCCTTCAAACTTATGCGGGTGGTGGGGGATGACAAGGTGGACAAGGTCGCCTCCATGAAAAAGAACTACAAGGAAATGAAGCTGGACTGCCTGCTTTGCCTGGGCGGCAACGGCACCCACAAGACGGCCAACCTCCTTTCCCAGGAGGGGCTGAACATCATCGGTCTGCCCAAGACCATCGACAACGATATCTACGGCACCGACGTCACCTTCGGCTTCCACACCGCGGTGGATATTGCCACCGAGGTCATCGACCGCATCCACACCACCGCCGGCAGCCACAGCCGCTGCATGGTGGTGGAGATCATGGGCAACAAGGCGGGCTGGCTCACCCTCTACTCCGGCATCGCCGGCGGGGCGGACATCATCCTCATCCCCGAGATCCCCTATACCATCGATAACGTCTGCGCCGCGGTGGAAAAACGTGCCAGCCAGGGCAAGACCTTCTCCATCATCGCGGTGGCAGAAGGCGTGTACGACGCCGAGGAGGCCCGCATGAAGAAGAAGGAGCGGGCCGCGAAGCGGGCCGCCGCCGGCGAGCGCACCGCCACCAATCGCATCGCCCGCCAGATCGAGGAGATGACCGGCTGCGAGACCCGCGTTTGCGTGCCCGGCCACATGCAGCGGGGCGGCAGTCCCTCCGCCTTCGACCGGGTGCTGGCCACCCGGTTCGGTACCTATGCCGCGAAGCTGGTGGCCCACGAGCACTATGGCGTGACCGTGGCCATGGTGAACGGCCACGTCACCGAAAACCCGCTGGAGGAGATCGCCGGCAAGAGCCGCCTTGTGCCCGAGGGTCACGGCATGCTGGAAGTAGCCCGCAGCATGGGCGTCTGCCTGGGCTGAGCGGCTTGACAAACGCCCTGTCGCCGCTTTATAATGTAGAAACATAAATGCGCCGAGGAAGAGGGCGCGCCGCACATCCCTTTCCTGCAGAGAGCCGGGGGCAGCTGAAAACCCGGCGGAGGGCGCGGCGGGCTGTCGCTTCTGAGCAGGCGCGGTGAACCCGAGCAGTAGCCGCGCACGCTTTGCCCCCGTTACCGGGCTCTCGAGTGGCCGTGCTTTTCGGCGCGGCAATTTGGGTGGTACCGCGGTTTTGTATTTCACAGGCCGTCCCAAGTGTGTTTGCACATGGGGCGGCCTTTTTGCGCGCCCCGCCAGATCATGCAGGAGGGAAGAACATGAAAGAACTGGAAAAACTTTACGACCCCGCCCGTGTGGAGGACGACGTCTATGCCTTCTGGCTGAACGGCGGCTACTTCCACACCAAGATCGACCCGGACAAAAAGCCGTACACCATCGTGATGCCGCCGCCCAACGTCACCGGGCAGCTGCACATGGGCCATGCCATGAACGGCACCTGGCAGGACATCCTCATCCGCTTCAAGCGGATGCAGGGCTATGCCGCCCTGTGGCTGCCCGGTACCGACCACGCCTCCATCGCCACCGAGGCCAAGGTGGTGGCCCAGATGAAGGAAGAGGGCCTCACCAAGGAGATGCTGGGCCGGGAGGGCTTTCTGGAGCGCGCCTGGGCCTGGAAGAACCAGTACGGCAGCCGCATCGTCAGCCAGTTCAAAAAGCTGGGCTGCTCCTGCGACTGGCAGCGGGAGCGCTTCACCATGGACGAGGGCTGCTCCGAGGCGGTGCTGGAGGTCTTTGTCAACCTTTATAATAAGGGCCTGATCTATCGGGGCAACCGGATGGTCAACTGGTGCCCTCACTGCAACACCTCCATCTCCGACGCCGAGGTGGAGTATGCGGAGAAGCCCGGCCATTTCTGGCATCTGCTCTATCCGGTGAAGGAGACCGGCGAGATGCTGGAACTGGCCACTACCCGCCCCGAGACCATGCTGGGCGACACCGCGGTGGCCATCAACACCGAGGATGAGCGCTATGCTCACCTCCACGGCTGCCATGTGGTGCTGCCGCTGGTGGGCCGCGAGATCCCCATCGTCTGCGATGAGCACGCCGACATGGAGAAGGGCACCGGCGTGGTGAAGATCACCCCCGCCCACGACCCCAACGACTTTGAGGTGGGCCAGCGCCACGACCTGCCCATGGTGCGGGTGCTCACCTACGACGGCCATATGACCGGCGCGGCCGACCGGGCCGCCTGGGAGGAGCTGAAGGCCAGCGGCCACGCCAGCGCCGACGAGCCCGAAGTGCTGGACTGCGGCAAGTACGCCGGCATGACCGCCGCCGAGGCCCGCAAGGCCATCCTGGCGGATCTGGAGGCGGGCGGCTACCTCAAGGCCACCGAAGACATCACCCATGAGGTAGGCACCTGCTACCGCTGCCACACCGTCATCGAGCCGATGATCTCGAAGCAGTGGTTCGTCAAGATGGACCCGCTGGCCGGCCCCGCCATCGAGAGCGTGGAGAAGGGCGAGATCAAGTTCGTGCCCGAGCGCTTCACCAAGAACTACATCAACTGGATGAAGGGCAGCCGCGACTGGTGCATCAGCCGCCAGCTGTGGTGGGGCCACCGCATCCCCGCCTGGTACTGCGCCGATTGCGGTGCTACCATCGTGAGCAAGACGGCCCCCGCGGCCTGCCCCCACTGCGGCGGCACCGCCCTGGAGCAGGACCCCGACACGCTGGACACCTGGTTCTCCAGTGCCCTGTGGCCCTTCAGCACCCTGGGCTGGCCCAAAGACACCGAGGACCTGCGTTATTTCTATCCCACCAACACCCTGGTCACCGCCTACGACATCATCGGGTTCTGGGTGTCCCGCATGATCTTCTCCGGCCTGGCCTACACCGGCAAGGCCCCCTTTGACACCGTGCTCATCCACGGCCTCGTGCGGGACGCCCAGGGCCGCAAGATGTCCAAGAGCCTGGGCAACGGCATCGACCCGCTGGAAGTCATCCGGGACTACGGTGCCGACGCCCTGCGCCTGACCCTGGTGCTGGGCGGCACCCCTGGCAACGACACCCGCTTCTCCGACGAGAAGATCAAGGCCAGCCGCAACTTTGCCAACAAGCTGTGGAACGCCGCCCGCTTTGTGATGATGAATCTGCCGGAGGGCTTTGAGGCTGGCCTGCCCGCCGCCGAAAAGCTGGATCTGAGCGACAAGTGGGTGCTCTCCCGTCTCAATCACCTGGCCCGCGCCGCTACCGAAAATCTGGAGAAGTTCGAGCTGGGCCTGGCCGCGCAGAAGATCCAGGATTTCATCTGGGACGTCTACTGCGACTGGTACATCGAGATCGCCAAGGTGCGCCTGAACGGCGCCGACGCGGAAGAGGCGGACACCGCCCGCAGGGTGCTGGTGTATGCGCTGACCCAGGCGCTGAAGCTGCTGCATCCCTTCATGCCCTTCATCACCGAGGAGATCTATCACGCCCTGCCCGGCACCGGCGAAAGCATCATGATCGAGCAGTGGCCGGAATTTACCGACGCGCTGGACTTTGCCGCCGACGAGGCCGACTTTGAAAAGCTGATGGACTACATCAAGGCGGTGCGCAACCTGCGGGCCGAGATGGGCGTCCATCCCGCCAAGCGCAGCAGCATGGTCATCGAGACCTCCGAGCCCGGGGCCTTCCGCCGGGGCGGCGAGTACCTGGCCAAGTTCGCCTTTGCCACCTCTGTCACCGTCACCGAGCACTACGACGGCCCCACCGACGGCATGGTGCAGGCCATCACCCACAGCGCCCGGGGCTTCATCCCCATGCTGGAACTCATCGACCGGGACAAGGAGCTGGCCCGTCTGAACAAGGAGAAGGCCGGCGCGGAAAAGGAGATCGCCACGTTCACCCGACAGCTGGACAATCCCGGCTTTGTGAACAAGGCGCCCGCGCAGGTGGTGGAGGACATCCGCGCCAAGCTGGCCCGCGCGAAGGAAAAACTGGCCCGCATCGACGAGAGCATCGCCGCGCTGGGCTGAACCGAACACATCATCACGGAGAGAAACTGCCTTGGAAACACGAAAAAAGACCGGCGCCCTTGTCATTCTGGCGCGGGTGGTATTCACCGCCTGTCTGGTGTACAGCATCTGGTTCATCTTTCAGAATTCGCTGGAGATCGCCCAGACCTCCAGCGCGCAAAGCCAGAAGGTGCAGCAGATCGTGAATGACCTGGCCGAGCCGATGGGGATGGGGCCCTTCTCGCTGCACACCGTGCGCAAGATGGCCCATTTTGCCGAGTTCAGTCTGCTGGGCTTCTGGTTCATGCTCTGCCTGCGGGTCTACACCCGGCATTTCGTCCGCCACGTCAGCTGGCCGCTGCTCTGCGGCCTGCTGGTGGCGGTCATCGACGAGACCATCCAGCTCTATGTGCCGGGGCGCACCTCCAGCACGCTGGATGTGCTGCTGGACTTTTCGGGCGTCTGGTGCGGGCTGTTCGTGGCCCTCACCATCCTGCTCTTCATCCGGATGTGCGGCATCCTGTGGCGCAACAGAGAAAGGAATGTTGAATGATGCAGACTGCCGTGGAGTGGCTGCAAAGCCTGCCCCGCCTTGCGGACGAACCGGGCCTTGCCCGGATGAAGGCGCTGCTGGCCGCCCTGGGCGACCCTCAGAAGCGGGGCCGCTATGTGCACATCGCCGGCACCAACGGCAAGGGGAGCGTGGCGGCCTTCACCGCCAACATCCTGCAGAAGGCCGGCTTCAAAACGGGGCTCACCATCTCGCCCTATGTGCTGGACTTCCGGGAACGGTTCCAGATCGACGGGCGGATGATCTCTCCCGACGCGCTGGAGACCCTGGCCGCGAAGGTGCGCGCCGCCGCTGAAACGCTGGCCGAAACGCCGGTGCAGTTTGAGGCGGTCACCGCGCTGGCCCTGGCCTGGTTTGACGAGGAGCACTGTGACATCGCGGTGCTGGAGACCGGTCTCGGCGGCCGGTACGACGCCACCAACGCGGTGGAGAACACCCTGGTGGCGGCCATCACCCGCATCGACCTGGACCATACCGAACTGCTGGGCGACACGGTGGGCAAGATCGCCGCCGAGAAGGCGGGCATCATCAAGCCCGGCTGCATCGCCGTCACCTACCCGGTGCAGGAAAAAGAGGCCCTGCAGGCCATCGCCGCCGCCTGCATCCGGGAAAAGGCGGATCTGGTGGCCCCCGAGGCGGAGGACATCCACCTGCACCGGGGCGGCCTGTTCGAAAACCGCATGGAATATGGCGGCTACGAGATGAACCTGCCTCTGCCTGGGGCGCACCAGGCCTGCAACGCCGCCATGGCCATCGAGATCGCCCTTGCGCTCTGGCGGCAGGGACTGGATATCCCCGACGAGGCGATCCTGGAAGGGCTGGAATCCACCCGCTTCCCCGCCCGCATCGAGGTGCTGCGCAAACAGCCGCTGGCGCTGCTGGACGGCAGCCACAACCCGGCGGGCGCGGCGGCGCTGGCCGCCACCCTGGGGGCCCAGAAGCTTCCCCACAAACCCGTCGCCGTGCTGGGCGTGCTGGCCGACAAGGCCGCCGCCGAGATGCTCCGGGCGCTGGGGGATTGTTTCAGCACGATCTACACCGTCACGCCAAACTGCCCCCGGGCCATGTCTGCCGAAGCGCTGGCGGAACTGGCCGCCTGGGAGGTGCCGGAGGTGCCGGCATACCCCTGCGCCGACCTTGCCGAGGCGCTGGATGCGGCTCTCGGCCTGCCGCAGGGCGCGGTGGTCTGCGGTTCACTGTATCTGGCGGCCCAGGCCCGGCCGATGCTCCTGGAGCGCCTTTGAAACGCCGCCACGTTGCGGCAAAATATTCACCTCTGACCCCGTATACTTGGTAATTGCCAGGTATACGGGGCTTTTTGTTTGCATATATGCCGGGCAAAGGAGGAAGAGAAGGATGGCAAAGGTCACGTTCACCCATGCGGGAGATACACTCATCGCTTATCTGGCGGGAGAGATCGACCACCACACCGCTCAGCTTCTGCGGGAGCAGATCGACGGCCAGATCGCCGGCAGCATGCCCGCGCGGCTGGTGCTGGATTTCGGTGGCGTGGAATTCATGGACTCCAGCGGAGTGGGGCTTATCCTTGGCCGCGCCAAACGGATGCAGGCTGTCGAGGGGCAGCTCACGGTGCAAAAGGCGCCGCCCGCCGTTGCCAAGATGCTGCGGCTGGCCCGCATCGAATCCATATAGAGCAAAGGAGCGCACAGGTATGAAGGCAAAAAATCTGGTCAAACTCAGCTTTTACTCCCGCAGCGTCAACGAGGGCTTTGCCCGGGGCGCGCTGGCGGCTTTTCTGGCCCAGGCAGACCCCACCGTGCCCGAACTGGCCGACGTGAAGACCGCTGTCAGCGAGGCGGTGACCAACTGTATCGTCCACGCCTATCCCGGCGGGGTGGGGCTGGTGCACATGTCCATCGCCCTGTACGAGGGCGGGACGGTGAAGATCACCATCGCCGATAAAGGGGTGGGCATCTCCGACGTGGCAAAGGCGATGCAGCCCATGTATACCACCGGCAACCCGGAGGAGCGGGCGGGCCTGGGCTTCGCGGTGATGCAAAGCTTTATGGACAAGGTCAAGGTCACCAGCAAGCCGGGGCAGGGCACCCGGGTGGTGCTCACCAAGACCCTCGCCGGCCGCGGCTGAAACCCCTCTTACATATCATATAGAGAGGGGGCTTTTCCGTGCCGACCAAACTGGGCCCGCGGGAGGAGTTCATACAAAACAATCTGGGCCTTGTCCATGCCTGCGCCGGGCGTTTTCGGGGGCGGGGCATCGAGTACGACGACCTGTATTCCGCCGGCTGTATGGGGCTGGTCAAAGCCTACGACGGCTTCGACGAGGGCAGGGGCGTGCAGTTCTCCACCTATGCCGTGCCGGTCATCCTGGGTGAGATCAAAAAACTATTTCGGGACGGCGGCACCGTCAAGGTCAGCCGCTCGCTGAAAGAATTGGGGCTGAAGGTGAACGCCCTGCGGGAGACCGCGGTCAAAAACACCGGCGCCGAGCCCACCGTGAGCCAGCTGGCCGAGGCGCTGGGCGAGCGCCCCGAACAGGTGGCGCTGGCCATCCGGGCCGGTCAGCCCGCCCTTTCCCTTACCCCGGCTCCCGACGCCGAGGATGCCGGCCAACTGGATATCCCCGTTGCCTCTCCCGAGGAGGATCTGGCCGACCGCATCGGTCTGGAGGAGGTGCTTGCCAGCCTTCCGCCCCGGGACCGAACGCTCATCTATCTGCGCTTTTTCTCCGGAAAGACCCAGAGCGAGACCGCCCGGGTGCTGGGCACCACACAGGTGCAGATCTCCCGCCGTGAGCGCAAGATACTGAAAGAAATGCGGGATCTTCTTTTGCAAGGATAAAAATCGCGCGAAAAAATTATGCCAGGGCGGCCGAGTGCCGCCTTTCTTTTTTTGCCACGGGCGGAAGATCCAAATTGCGTTCAATACGGATAGTAATGCGCCGCGGCGGTGCTTTTCTCTGTTGCGTACAGTCTGTATAACCTGTCACTACAAACAGTCTGGAAAATCCACAAAAAGGGGCAAGACAAATGGGCAAAGTGCCAAAAGACAGACTTTTCGATAAAAAACATGCTTTTACCCGTTGACTTTTGGCCTTCCGGTGTGGTATTATAACGAAGCCGCAAAACACGAGGTTAGCCGAGTGAAAAGCTTGCGAAAAAACTTTCAAAAAGCTCTTGACAAAGAGCGGAACGAGAGATATAATAAGCAAGCTGCCTCGCAAGAGGGGCGGCAAGAGGACCTTGAAAATTGAACAATAAGAAGAACTTGAAGGACCCTTTTTGAGTGTGGAAAACACTTTAAAAATTCCAAAAAGTAATTCACAGGACGCAAGCGATTGTGTCTGAGAATGCAGTGATTTAAATTCAGAGTAATCTGGTTTAGATACCATTTTATAAAGAG
>DWYI01000010.1 GCA_019118765.1 Candidatus Allofournierella merdavium
TGTCAGGGAGGCTAAACAAACCGTTAAATGGAGGTGCCGAAGACAAATGCGAGTGAAAATCACCCTTGCCTGCACGGAGTGCAAACAGCGCAACTACAACACCAAGAAGAACAAGAAGAACAGCCCCGACCGGCTCGAGATGAAGAAGTATTGCCGTTTCTGCAGAAAGCATACTGTCCATCGCGAGACCAAGTGAGAAAGGCGGGATACCATGGCTGAAACGAGCAGCAAAAAGCCCGGCTTCTTCTCGAAGGTCAAAAACTGGTTCAAGGGCATCGGCAAGTTTCTGCGCGACACCGTCAGTGAGATGAAGAAGGTGGTGTGGCCCACCAAGAAGCAGGTGGTGAACAACACCATCGTGGTCATCGTGGTGGTCATCATCGCCGCGGTGGTGGTGCTGGCGCTGGACCTGCTCTTCGGCTTCGGCCGCGACGGCGTGCTGGCGCTGGCCCAGAACCTGTAAACGCAAGCAGAAAACGAGGGGAGTGAACGCGAGATGGCCGAACAGGCACTGTGGTATGTGGTGCACACCTATTCCGGCTATGAGAACAAGGTGGCCACCAACCTGGAGACCATCGTGGAAAACCGCCGCCTGCAGGACCTCATCCAGGAGGTCAAGGTGCCGGTGGAGATGGTGCCCGAGTTGAAGGACGGCAAGGAACGCCTGGTGGAGCGCAAACTGTTCCCCGGCTATGTGCTGGTAAAGATGGTCATGACCGACGAAAGCTGGTACATCGTGCGCAACTGCCGCGGCGTGACCGGCTTTGTGGGCCCCTCGTCCAAACCCGAGCCGCTGAGCGACGAGGAGGCGGAGAAGCTGGGCATGAACACCAAGGCCGAGCTCACGCTGGACTATGCGGTGGGCGACAACGTCCAGATCACCGCGGGCCCGCTGGAGGGCTTCGTGGGCGTGGTGGACGAGATCGACCTGCAGGCCCAGAAGGTGAAGGTCAAGGTCTCCATGTTCGGCCGCGAGACCCCCGCCGAACTGGAACTGGGGCAGGCAAAGCCCCTGTGAGAACGTGCCCGCGAAGGCGGGCGAGGCAATGGTAAGAGCCGCCAGGCGCGGTTTTTATAGGGTGCGGTCTTCCCCGCGCCCGTGGGAGGGCCGAAGCCTTCGGCCCGCTAGCTTACCACAAATTTTGGAGGTGCATTAAAATGGCGCAAAAAGTAACTGGTTACATCAAGTTGCAGATCCCGGCCGGCAAAGCGACCCCGGCCCCCCCTGTCGGCCCCGCGCTTGGCCAGCACGGCGTGAACATCATGTCGTTCACCAAGGAATTCAACGAGCGCACCCAGAAGGACATCGGCTACATCATCCCGGTGGTCATCACCGTCTACGCTGACCGTTCCTTCAGCTTTATCACCAAAACTCCTCCGGCCCCGGTGCTGATCAAGAAGGCCTGCGGCATCGAGAGCGGTTCCGGCGTTCCCAACAAGACCAAGGTGGCTTCCATCACCAAGGCTCAGCTGGAAGAGATCGCCAAGACCAAGATGCCCGACCTGAACGCTGCCAACCTGGAGAGCGCGATGAGCATGATCGCCGGCACCTGCCGCAGCATGGGCGTCACCGTCACCGAGTGAACCGCTGCTGATTCAAGTGGGAGGAAATTGATCCGATAGACCACACAGGAGGATAAAGTTATGAAACACGGTAAACACTACGTCGACAGCGCCAAGCTGGTCGATCGTTCCAAGCTGTACGAGGCCGACGAGGCCCTTTCCCTCTGCTGCCAGACCGCCAAGGCCAAGTTCGACGAGACCGTTGAGCTGCATGTGCGTCTGGGCGTGGACAGCCGTCACGCCGACCAGCAGGTCCGCGGCGCCGTTGTGCTGCCCCACGGCACCGGCAAGAACGTGCGGGTCATCGCCATCTGCAAGGGCGACGCCGCCAAGGCCGCCGAGGAGGCGGGCGCGATGATGGTGGGCGACGCCGACCTGATCGCCAAGATCCAGAACGAGGGCTTCATCGACTTCGACGTGCTGGTCACCACCCCGGACATGATGGGCCAGGTCGGCCGTCTGGGCAAGATCCTGGGCCCCCGCGGCCTGATGCCCAACCCCAAGGCCGGCACCGTGACCCCCGACATCGGCAAGGCCGTGACCGAGGCCAAGGCCGGCAAGATCGAGTACCGTCTGGACAAGCAGAACATCATCCATGTTCCCGTGGGCAAGGCCAGCTTTGGCCCCGAGAAGCTGGGCGACAACCTGCGCGTGGTGATGGACGCCATCGTGAAGGCCAAGCCCGCCGCCGCCAAGGGCCAGTATATCAAGAGCGCCACCGTGGCCACCACCATGGGCCCCGGCATCAAGCTGAACGGCGCCAAGTTCGGCGGCTGATCCCAAACCGCACAGAAAAAGGCCGGGGCGTTCCCCCGGCCTTTTTGCGGGGATCGGGTCTCTTTGCAAAAAAAGCTTGACAATCCCCGCCTTCACCGCTATAATAATAATGCTGTTTTTAAGACAGCAGGTGCTCATTGCATAGCGTAAAGGGCTTTCGCCCGCCTGCCGAGAAACGCGCATAACACTGTAACTGTGCATGTTTATGCCCCTTTCTCGCCGCGCGGGAAAGGGGCTTTTTGTCGCGATGAAAGAATGTTATCGCTTGAAACGAGGTGAAACCGAAATGCCCAGTGAGAAGATTTTGACCGAAAAGCAGGCGTATGTGGCCGCGCTGAAGGAGAAGATCGCCAATTCCGTGGCTGGCGTCGTGGTGGACTACAAAGGCATCAACGTGGCCGATGACACCAAGCTGCGCAAGGAGCTTCGCGAGGCCGGTGTGGAGTACTTCGTGGTGAAGAACACCATGCTGCGTCTTGCCATCAACGGCACCGAGCTGGAAGGCATGAACGAGGTGCTGGAAGGCACCACCGCCCTGGCCATCGCCAAGGAGGACCGCATCGCCGCCGCCCGCATCCTGTGCAAGTACTCCGACGCCGCGAAGGACAAGTTCAACGTCAAGGTCGGCTATATGGACGGCAAGCTGATGGACAAGGCCTCCGTGGAGGAGATCGCCAAGCTGCCCGGCCTGGAGGGTATGCTCTCCATGTTCGCCGGCGCCCTCACCAGCACCCTCAGCGGTCTGGCGGTGGCCATGCAGGCGTACGCCGACAAGAGCGAGGAACCCGCCGCCTGATCGTTTGCGGCACACACAAGGGCCGGCGCCTGACGCCGCCCGCACAAAAAATACACTACATTGGAGGTAAATACAATGGCTTCTGAGAAAATCACCAAGATCATTGACGCTGTCAAAGAGCTGAGCGTTCTGGAGCTGAAAGAGCTCATCGACACCTACTGCGAGGAGTTCGGCGTGTCCGCCGTGGCCGCTGCCGCTCCCGCCGCTGCCGCTGCCGCTCCCGCCGCTGAGGAGAAGACCGAGTTCGACGTGGTGCTGGCCGAGGTCGGCGCCAACAAGATGGCCGTTATCAAGACCGTGAAGGAAGTCACCGGTCTGGGCCTGAAGGAAGCGAAGGACCTGGTGGACAACGCTCCCAAGACCCTGAAGGAGGCCGCTTCCAAGGCCGACGCCGAAGAGATGAAGAAGAAGCTGGAAGAAGCCGGCGCCAAGGTGGAACTGAAGTAAGTTCTTTCCTGCCTTTGAGCATCTGCCAGGCCGTCGCACCCATCCGGGTGCGGCGGCCTTTTTTGCGCGCGCGAGGCGGCGACGGAGCCGCGCGGGGAAAACCGGGCGGCAGGGCCGCGCGGGGCAGGCCGGCGGCAGCGGCTGCGCGGGGCAGGCCGGGCGGCAGGGCCGCGCGGGGCAGGCCGGCGGCAGGGCCGCCCGCCCTTTCCGGTTCCCGGAAACGCCCGCTCCCCTTGCAACCCGTTTTGAAAATGCCTATAATAGTTCGGGAAAATCAACCGCAAGGGAGGCAGCGGGATGGAGCGCAAATGGTGGCAGGACAAGGTCTGTTATCAGATCTGGCCCAAAAGTTTTCAGGATTCCAACGGCGACGGCGTGGGGGATATCCCCGGCATCATCGCCCGGCTGGATCACCTCAAGGGGCTGGGGGTGGACATCCTCTGGCTCTCACCGGTGTACAAAAGCCCGCTGGCGGATCAGGGCTACGATATCGCCGACTACCGGGGCATCGACCCCCGATTCGGCACCCTGGAGGATATGGACCGGCTGCTGGCGGAGACAAAGCGCCGGGGCATGTACGTCATCATGGACCTGGTGGCGAACCACTGCTCCGACGAGCACCCCTGGTTCCGGAAGGCCCTGTCCGACCCGGAGGGGCCCTATGGCAGGTACTTTTATTTTCGCAAGGGCGAGAACGGCGCGCCGCCTACCAACTGGCGGGGCTACTTCGGGGGCAGTGTGTGGAGCCCGGTGCCCGGCCGGAAGGACCTTTATTACCTGCACCTGTTCTGTGAAAAGCAGCCGGACCTGAACTGGCAGAACCCCGCGGTGCGCCGCGAGGTGATGGAGATGGTGAACTGGTGGCTGGACAGAGGGGTGGCCGGTTTTCGCATCGACGCCATCGTGAACATCGGCAAGCCGGAGCGGTGGGAGAGCTTCGCCCCCGACCGGCCGGACGGCCTGGCGGATTGCCGGAAGATGCTGGCGGACCCTGTCGCCCGCCGGCGGCTGCACACCTATCTGGGCCAGCTGCGGGACGAGGCCTTTGCCCCCCACGACGCCTTCACCGTGGGGGAGGTGTTCGACACCGACCCCGCCGAACTGTCGCTGTTCATCGGCCGGGGAGGCTTTTTCTCCAGCATGTTCGACTTCTCCGCCGCCTGCTGGGGCAAAAGCCCCAAAGGCTGGTACGCCGCGAAGAAGCCCGGCCCGGACGACTATCGGGACTGCGCCTTTGCCAGCGCCCGCCAGGCCGCCGGCATCGGGTTTTTGAGCAACATCATCGAGAACCACGACGAGCCCCGGGGCGTCAGCCACTACCTGCCCGAGGAGGCGGCCTCCGACCCCCGGGCACAGAAGGCCCTGGCCGCGGTGCAGATGCTGCTGCCGGGGCTGCCCTTCCTGTACCAGGGACAGGAGATCGGCATGACCAACACGGTGTTCCCCTCCATCGACGGGGTGGACGACGTGAACACCCGGGGCGAATACGCCGCCGCGCTGGCGGCGGGCCTCTCCCCCGCCGAGGCTCTGGCCCGGGTGGCCCCCATGAGCCGGGACAACGCCCGCACCCCCGTGCAGTGGACGGACGGCCACGCCGCCGGCTTCACCGCGGGCACGCCCTGGCTGCCGGTGAACCCCAACTACACCCGGGTGAACGTGCAGGCCCAGGACGGGGTGGCCGGTTCGGTGCTGGAATTTTACAAACAGTTGATATCCTTGAGAAAGAACGATAAGTATAAAGAGGCGCTGGTGTGGGGCGGCTTTGCGCCGGTGCACCAGGAGCAGCCGGGCCTGGCGGCTTTTGTGCGCGACGGCGGCGGGCGGCGGCTGCTGGTGGCCTCCAACCTCAGCGGCGGCGAACAGCGGCTGGAACTGCCCGGCGCGGCCGGGGCGGTGCTGCTGTGCTCGGACGGCGCGCCCGCCCTGGCACACGGCGTTCTCACCCTCGCCCCCTGGCAGGCGGCGGTGGTGGAACTGGCGTAAAAGGGCGGCGCCCTCCGCCGCCCTCAGGCGTGGCGAAGGTTTTGCACGGGGCTTTCCGATTCACGACCCGGGCGGCAGGGTTCGGAAAGCTTGCGCGGGGAGGCCGCGTCCCTGTCCGCCGCCGCTCCCCTCACCCCTCCTGCCCGCCGCCGGGGGTCGCCGGCGCGTTCAGACGGGCACGGCTGAGCGACAGGCTGCCGAAGATGGGGATGCAGAGCAAAAACCACAGGCCCGAGTAGAGCGGGCAGATCTGCCCCCAGAGGTTGCCCCAGAGCAGGGAGTAATCCCACACCCGCCAGCCCAGCAGCAGGTTGCACACCACGCCGAAGGCCAGCTCCACGCCGGTGATGACCACCGCGCCGGCGGCGCAGCGCACCAGCAGCGGCCAGCGGGCATGCCGCTCGTTCAGTGCCCAGAGGGCCAGCATACACACCCCACCCGCCAGCAGCATGGTCCAGTGGGTGCGCCCCCGCCAGGCCAGTTCAATGCAGCCGTAGCCCAGGGCGCCCAGACAAAACAGCGCGCTTTTTTCGATCATACAAAATCACCCGGGGAACAGTGTTCCCCGGGTGACGCTTTTTATGTGCGGTTTTACCGGCCAATGCGGGAGATCTGGGTGAGCAGCTGCTGGCGGCACTTCCACAATTTGTGGGAATAGTCCACATAATACCGGTGGGGGTACTCAAAGCGGCGCATCTCCTCCCACAGGTTTTCCACCTGCGTGGCGCAGGAGGCGCGGATGGCCTCCACGGTGGGCCGGTCGTACACCAGCCTGCCCTGCTGGTAGATGGGGGTGGTGAGGCACTTCACGGTGCAGTTTTTGTAGGTGCGCTGTTTCCAGGTCTGGTTGGGGTCGAAGAGGGTGAGCTCCTCGTGCTCATCCACCTCCTCGTCGTACACCGCCACATAGTCCGCCATGGCCTTGCGGGTGTAGTTGTCGTAGATGCGCCAGACCTTTTTCAGGCAGGGCAGGGTGATCTTCTCCACGCTCTCGCTCACCTTGATCTTGGGGATATAGGTATCCCCCTCCTTCACGGCGGCCAGCTTGTAGACCCCGCCGAACACCGGGTCGCTCTTGGCGGTGATGAGGTTCTCGCCGATGCCGAAGCTGTCGATCTTGGCCTCCTGCAGGATCAGGTCCCGCACGATGTACTCGTCCAGGCTGTTGGAGGCGCAGATGGGGCAGTCCTCATAGCCGGCCTCATCCAGCATTTTGCGGGCCTTTTTGGAGAGGTAGGCGATGTCGCCCGAGTCGATGCGGATGCCCTTGGGCCGCTTGCCCAGGGGCTTTAGCACCTCGTCGAACACCTTGATGGCGTTGGGCACGCCGCTCTTGGTCACATTGTAAGTATCCACCAGCAGCACGCAGCCGTCCGGGTACATGCGGGCGTACTTGGCGAAAGCCTCATACTCGCTGTCGAACATCTGCACCCAGCTGTGGGCCATGGTGCCGCTGGCGGGGATGCCGAAGTCCCGGGCGGCCATGACGCAGCTGGTGGAGGAGCAGCCGCCGATGTAGGCGGCCCGGGCGCCGTAGACCGCCGCGTCGTACCCCTGGGCCCGGCGGGCGCCGAACTCCATCACCGGCCGCCCCTGGGCGCTGCGCACGATGCGATTAGACTTGGTGGCCACCAGGCACTGGTGGTTGAAGGTCACCAGCAGCAGCGTCTCCAGCAGTTGACACTCGATGGAGGGGCCCTCCACCGTGACGATGGGCTCCTGGGGGAAGATGGGCGTGCCCTCGGGGATGGCCCAGATGTTGCAGTGCAGGGTGAAGCCGCGCAGATAATCCAGGAATTTCTCATTGAACACCCCGGTGGAGGCCAGGTATTCGATGTCCTGGTCGGTGAACTTCAGGTTCTCCACCGCGTCGATGAAGGTGTCCAGCCCGGCCATGATGGCATAGCCGCCGCCGTCGGGGATCCTGCGGAAGAACATGTCGAAGACGCTGATCTTGTCCTCATAGCCCTCCTCCAGATAGCCCGCCGCCATGGTCAGCTCGTAAAAGTCCATAATGGTGGTGAGATTGCGTTTCACGTCCTGCATACTTGGTTCCCCCTCTTGCTTGGTTCAATACGGGCGGCGGCGGATCTTTTTGGAACCGCGCCGTCTGGTCAGCGAAATAAAATAGAGCACCAGATACACCGCCACCGCCAGCCCGGTGAGCACCGCCAGCACCTTGAAGTAGAGGCTGGAGAAGAACTCGCCCACCCGGCTGAGGGTGTAAAGCACCAGGTTGCGATCCAGATCACGCTCGGCCAGCAGTTCCACCGTGCCGATCACCTCGCCGGACAGGGAGATGTCCACCGTGCCGATCACATCCCCCTGCTTCACCGGGGCGGCCACGCTCTCGGGCAGGTGGAAGGTCTTTTGGGTGATGCTCTCGTCGGCCCCCACCGGCAGGATGGTGAGCAGGTCGTCCGCCGGGTAGAGCATCAGCCGGTCGGTCTCGGCGCAGTACTTCACCGACACCTGCTGGATGGGCTCGTTTTTGTCCAGGGCGGGCAGGATGTCAAAACTCTCGAACACCCAGTCCATCAGTTCGCCCGTCTCGTAGGCGGCGGGGTTGTATTTGGGGTTGCCGCTGGCGTCCAGGTATTTCACGCCGATGGGGTCGCAGGAGTTGGGGCTGTTCAGCACCACCGAGATGTAGGTCTTTCCGTCCTGGTTGTGCCAGGCCACCAGGTTGGACCAGTCCTCCAGGGTGCCGGTCTTGCCGCCCTTGCAGTAGCTGCGGTAGAACTCCGCCCCGGCCCCCTCCCGGATCATCACGTTGGTGTTGAACAGGTTGTAGGTGCCCGCGGTGTAGCGGGGCGGCATCGCGCCCATGTCGTACTTCTCGGTGGCGATGACCTCCTTGAAGGTGTCGAAACTCAACGCGTAGCGGAACATCAGGTAGAGATCCCGGGCGGTGGTGACGTTCTCGATGCTCATGCCCACCGCGTCCACAAAGTTGGTGTCGGTGCAGCCGATCTGCTTGGCCTTGGCGTTCATCATGTAGACGAAGTTTTCCTGGCTGCCGCCGCCCACATAGTCCGCGATGATCATGGCCGCGTCCGCCCCGCTGTACACCAGCATGGCGTTGAGCAGGTTGCGCAGGGTGTGGCTCTCGCCCGGGCGGATGTCCGCCACCTGCATCCCCTTGCCGTAAAGCTCGTCCTGAATGTAGCGGGGCATGGCCACGGTGATGGAATCCAGCTGGTCCTGGTACTGTTCCAGCAGCAGGATGGCGGTCATCACCTTGGCGGTGCTGGCGGTGGGCAGCACCTGGGTGCTGTTCTTCTCGTAGACGATGATGTTGGTGTCGGTGTTCACCACATAGGCCCCGGGGGCCGCCAGTTCAAAGGGCGGGGTGAAGCCCGCCGCCGACGCCGGCAGCGCCAGCAGCCCGGCCAGCACCGCCAGGGTGAGCAGAAAGGCGATGGTTTTTTTCATATAGACTTTTCCCTTTAAAGGCGTTACAATAAACATCAGATGACTGCCCGCCGGGGCGGAGCGCGGCGCCCCGCCCCGGATGGTATCTCATATATTATAGCAGTTTTACGGCCGCTTATAAAGGCTTTTTGTGTGAAAGAGGTGTGTTCCCCCGTGATTTATGTGACCGGCGATCTCCACGGCGACATCGAGCGTTTTGCCGACAAGGCCATCAAAAAGCTGAAAAAGGGCGACACCCTCATCGTGCTGGGGGACTTCGGCTTTCTCTGGTCGGGGGACAAGGCGGAGCAAAAGCACCTCAAGTGGCTGGAAAAGCGCCGCTACCGCATCCTCTTCATCGATGGCTGCCACGAGAACTTCGACATGCTGCGGGATTATCCCGTGGAGGAGTTCCTGGGCGGCAAAGCCCGGCACATCGGGGGCAACCTCTACTACATCCAGCGGGGCAGCGTGCTGGAACTGGAGGGCAAAAAGCTGCTGTGCTTCGGCGGCGCCGAGAGCTGGGACAAGGAGGACCGGGAGGAGGGCCTCAACTGGTGGCGGGCGGAGATGCCCACCAGCGACGAACTGGAATACTGCGCCGAGAACCTGAAGGCGGCGGGGGGCGAGGTGGACTATATCCTCACCCACGACGCGCCGCTGCAGATTTTGGAGTTTGCCCAGCTGATGCGGGGCCAGCCCAACTGGCTGCACAACTTCTTCGACCAGATCATGAAGACCACCCGCTACAAAAAATGGCTGTTCGGCCGCTACCACAAGGATGTGACCTTCAGCCCCAAGGTGCAGGCGGTGTTCCTCAAGGTCATCCCTCTGGAGTGACCCTGTGCCGGAAACGCCGGCGGCCGCTGGTTCAGACAGCGGCGGGCCGGCTGTTTTTGCGCCAGGGCAATGGGCATTTTGCACAAAATATTCCCCGTCTAAATTGCAATATGGGATATTTTTTTGTTTTTCCCCTCCTGGCTACTTACACTTTTCCTCCATGCGGTCGATATAAAATAATGACAACCATTTCACATCGTGCGCCGGCTTGGCCGCAATGCGGGAGCCCTGCGCGGAAAGGGGACGGGATGGATGGAAATTTCCGGCGCAAGCCCCCGGTGGCATCCGGACTGGGTAATGCTGTTTCCGTCTGGGCATCCCCTGGGCCTTCTGCGGTCCATCCGGGCGGGGGAGGAGATCCCGCAGCCGGTGCGGCTGGACTTTCTGGAGGCGCTGCCGGAGAGTGAGACCATGCCCGCCGCCGACCCCCAGACCCAGATGCGGCGGTTCCGCATCCTCATCAGCCACGCGGCTCGCGTGCGGCTGGAAAAGGCGGTGATCCCCGGCGCGTATCTGGAGGCCGGCTCGCTGGTGCTGGTGTCCTCGGACAAGATGGCCGCCTGGCTGTTCCTGTTCCCCCCTCTGGGGGTGGGGCCGGAGCTCACCACACCCCAGCTGCTGCGGGCGCTGCTGGACCACGACGTGACCACCGGCATCGACTGGCGGATGCTTCGCCAGATCCCCCAAATGCCCGACCGCTACTTCACCCCCCTGCCGGTGGCCCGGGGCACGCTGCCCGGGCCGGGGCACAAAGGCCGGGTGATCGACCGGGTGCCCCGCACGCTGGAGGGGCAGATACAGGCGTCCGGGCTGGGCCAGGAGAACTACACCACCCTGCAGCTGGTGCGGGACATTGGCGCCGGCGACGTGATCTGTGAGATCCTTCCCCCCGGGCCCGGCACCCCGGGCACCACGGTGACCGGCGAAGACCTGCCCGGCCTTCCGGGCGAACCGGCGGAGGTGCCGGCGGGCCGGAACACCCGCCTGACCGCGGACGGCCGCTTTCTGGTGGCGGACTGCGCCGGGCATGTGACCTTCTCCGGCCGCAGCTTTCAGGTCAAGCCGGTGCTTCATCTGGACGAACCGGCCCTCTCCCCCGCCTCCAACATCAATTTTCTGGGGGACGTCCACATCCACTGCGATCTGCCCGGCGGCGCCTCGGTGCGGGCCACCGGCAACGTGCAGATCGACGGGGCCGTGGAAAACTGCTCCATTGAGGCGGGCGAACACATCATCGTGTCCAGCGGCGTGCACGGGCAGGACCAGGCGACGCTCTACGCCCACAAGCGGGTGTACGCCAAGTACCTGGAGCACTGCGCCGTCTACGCGCTGCAGGACGTTTTTGCCGACTGTATCATCAACTGCGACGTGTACAGCAACGGCACCGTGCAGGCGCGCACCGGCCGGGGGGTGCTGATCGGCGGCACCGTCCGCGCCGCGCGGGAGATCCGCGCCGACACCATCGGCTCCAAGGCCGAGCGCTCCACCCATCTGGTCCTGGGCGGCAGCCCCTGCGAAGCGGCCCAGGGCACGCAGCTGCAGGAGGAACTCAAGCGCATTGCCGCCGACATCGACCACACGCTGCAGCAGCCGACGGGGCCCGACCGGGAGGCCCGGCTGGCCAAACTGCGGCTGAACCGGTGCATCGCCCAGGCCAAACTGGACAAGGTGAACCGGGACCTGGAGGCGCTGTTCTCCCGGGAGAAAAAGAGCGTCCCCGCCCGGGTGGTGTGCGACACCGCCTATCCTGGTACCCTCGTGACCATCGAAGGGGTCTCCCTCTCGGTGGATCGCGTGCGGCAGGACTGCACCATCGGCTTTGCCGACGAGCGGGTGCGGTATCTGTAAGATCGGCAGAAAGGAGATGAGCGAATTGTACCGCTGCGGTTCCGCGGAATTTCGTCATTCTCTGAGCCGTTCCATGCAGGACGTCACCCGCCGCTACGGCGGGATCGAACTGACCGAACGGCAGGCTCCCCTCACCGAGGACATCTGCACCGTGCACACGGTGATGGAGGGCGACTGCCGGGCCGATCTGTTTCTCTGTGCCGACACCTCGCTGCTGGCCCGCCTGGCCCGGAACATCATGTGCCAGGACACCGTGACCGGGCAGGACATCGCGGATGTGGCCACCGAATACTTCAACGTGGTCTGCGGGCGCATCAGCTCGCTGCTGTTTCAGCCGGGGCACAAGGCCCCGCGCTTTCAGGTGCCCTGTTTCCACACAGGCCGGTACCTGCCGGAACGCGAGCCGGCCTCCTGGTGGGACATCGGCTACAACAGCCTCCACAACGAAAGCATGCACCTTGTGATCTGCCTGGGGCCGCCCTCGGGCGGGAAACCTCCTTCCTCATAAAGCCGTCCCGCACGCCCTTCCCGGGCGGGGGTCCTTCTTATTTCCCTGACGAAAGACGCTAAACAGGAGTGAGACAAATGTCGAAAAAAATCATGGTCGTGGACGATTCCCGCATCGCGCAGCTGCAGCTGGAGAAGGTGCTGCCGGAAGGGGAGTACGAGGTCGTCGCCTGCTGCCAGACCGGTGAGGAGGCCCTGGATCAGTATGACAAGGTGAACCCGGATCTGGTCACCATGGACATCATCCTGCCCGGCATGGACGGGCTGGAGGCCGCCCGCGCCCTGCTGGCCACCCATCCCGAGGCCCGCATTCTGATGGTGTCCTCCCTGGCCTACGACGACACCATCAAAGAGGCCGAGGCGCTGGGCGCGAAGGGGTTCGTCTTCAAGCCCTTCGACCAGGACCAGCTGCTGCAGGCCATGCAGAAGGCTTTCGCCGAGGCGTGAACACCGGCGGGGACGGACTCGTCCGCCCCCTGAAGCAGCCAAGCCCCTGCGCCCCTTCGGGCGGCGGGGGCGGTCTGCTGTGCCCGTGGCAGGGAACCTCCGTTCCCTGCCTTTCCCCGCTCCCACAGGTTTAGCACAGTCAGGACCCCCGGCAAAGCCGGGGGCTTGAGCAAGCCCTAGAAGGGCATAATACAGACAACGCCCCTCAAGGGGCCACGAATGGGTCGGCCAACTGCATTGCTGACTCATGGCGGCCCCTTAAGG
>DWYI01000068.1 GCA_019118765.1 Candidatus Allofournierella merdavium
CTTTTCCACAAATTAACTTTTGGGCAACCATAAAGTTGCTGTTCTTTTCTCGCTTCGCTCGGTACTTGAAGCTAAAGCTTTTTGACACTCCCCGGCAGAGCCGGGGGTTGCCTTTACGCTTAAGCAGACAAAGCAAAGCGCCGCATGGCAAACAAAGATGCCACGCGGCGCTTTTTGCAACTTTTTTACAGGAACGCAGGAATCATTTGTCCATATGCTCTCTTCGTGCGGCACGGACACACCGAAACGCAATAAACAATGCAAACCCTATAAACAAAAGGCTCGAGAGCACCAGGATCACCGGTGCGATCGTGGATGTTCCACGCACCAATTCCACAATTCCTTCGACCCCAAGATAAAACAAATAGGCGGACACCATTCCTTGAAAGATCAATTGGGTACGGTTGGTTTCCGGTGCCTGCCGGCGTTGTGTTTCCTGCCCGTTCTCTTCCTGCTGCGTTTCATTGTTCCTGTTCATCACGCACCCCCAAAATTTAAACCGTTTCAATTTTTGTTCAAACTTTACCGTTTTAACTATCTGGATAGTCTCCCTCGTTTTCAAGCGCCGAACAATACGTCCCGCATCAGACGGCTTGCGGCGATCCCGTCACGCCGGCGCAGGATCGCCTGGACCTCCTCTTCATCCATGCGCGTCACCCGGTCCCACAGAATGTCCAGCCAGCGGCGGGCCTCTGTGACAGCCTCCACTGCGTCCTCCCGATAGGGAAACTGATCAAAGGTGATGAAACCCTTGTAGCCCAGATGTCGCAGCCAGTAAAAGAATTCCAGGTAATACAGCGTATGGGTCGTTCCCGGGATCAGATCATCGTCCATGTGGGCGTAGCTGTCATTCAGATGGAGGTGGAGACGATCCACCCCGTGCGCATGGCACAGTGCCACCGCCTCTGCGGGAGAACGGTTGCTCATAAGGGTGTGCCCGAAATCAATGACCACCCCCATATTTTCTTTTCCCATCGATTGCAGCAATGCCAGCACCGAGGTGCAGGAGTCCAAATAGGAATGGGTCCTTGGCTCATAGGGTTTGTATTCAATGTGCAGGGTGACATCGCCCCGGTATGAGGCGCATTCCTCCAGCCCGGCCTGCAGCATGCTGTAAACTTCCAGATAATTTGACTGGAAGAGATAATCGTACCCATCCTGCCCCGGCCAGATGGTCACGGAGTTGCACCCGTGCGCGGCGGCAAAATCCATGCAGCGGCACACCTTTTCAATCGCTTTGCGCCGGATCCGGGGATCCGGCGCGGTAAACGCGCCGTGCTGGTAGATCGGATCGCATGTGATGTCAGGCAAAACCGACGCGAGCTGGATGTCGCCCCTGGCAAGTTCTTTGGAAACGACCTGCAGGTCTTCATCGCTGAAAGCGACCACATCCACCGCCGAAATATTTTCGAGTTTGCGCACCAGGTCAAATTGCTGCGAAATGGATCTGGCCGAAGAATAACCCGTTGTGCAAAAGCGGTCTGCACGAGTGGTGAACATATTCAAAAAGACAGAATATGCCGGCTTTGAAATCATCTGTGTCCCTCCCTTTCCAAAGTTGTTTCACCGCTGCTGTACAATTTTGTTAGTTATTGTTAATTATAGTACACTTCCCCCCGAAGTTCAACCCGAACGCAAAAAGGCGCGCTTGCATTTTTTTCCATTTTTCCTACCGGGCACACCGCACCACCGGCGCTGCATCGGCGTCCGGATCCGGCCGCGCCGGTTTCGCCGCCCGGCCGGCCGAGGATGCATTTCCGCTTCACGGACCGGCGGAAAGATGCAAGAAGGACCCCTGCCCGTTCGGCACGGACAGGGGTCCCGGTTGATTTCTTATGCGCCGCTGGCTTTCCGGGCTGCCCGAAAGCGGCAGCGCAGCGCCTCGCACAGGGCGCACTGGGCGAAGGCGAAGCCCGCCTGGACCAACAGGCCGGTCTTGACCGCCAGGTCCCGCCCGGCTCCCGGCGCGGTGAGCCAGGCCTGCCACATCTCCCCCAACCGCTCCGCCGTCTGCCCCCACCAGGCAAAGTCGCTCCAGCGGGAGGGAGTGAGCCATGAGGGCCACACCGCGAAAAAGGCGGGCAGCGCCAGCGCCGCCGCCCCCAACAGGGCAAAGAAGGCGGCGTCCCGCCCGGGAAAGGAGAAGCCCGCTGCCCGGCGCACCAGCGCCGCCGCCAGCACCGCCGCCCCGAAGAGCAGCGGCAGCCACGCAAGCGCCCGGCCCACTGCCGCGGGCAGCCCCGTGTAGAGCCGCCAGTCCGGCGCGGGCAGGCCGCAGCGGGTCAGAAGCGCGTCCGTCCAGGCCGCCGGGTCCTGCCCGGTCGCCGCCTCCGCGGGCAGTTCCACCGCCGTGAAGGGGACAGCTTCCACGGGCAGCAGGGCCAGAAGGTCATCGCTCTCAAAGACGCCCCGCACGGTGTAGGTCGTGTTTCCCCGGGAAAGGGTCAGGCCCACCGCGTCCTCACTGCCGAACAGTTCCCAGGCCAGCGCGGTGGACACCGCGCAGCCGAATTTGTCCAGCGGGGCGGGCAGCTGCCCCGCGCGGCAGGGCTGCCCCCAGACAAGGCCCGCCTCCCCCGAAAAGAGCAGCACGGTGGCCCGGGCCTGCCGCCAGTCGGCGGCAAGGTCGGCAGTCTCTTCGCACCAGAAGGCGAGACCCGGCTGTTTTTCCTTTGCGGCGGCCACCGTCTCCGCATCCAGGGAGGCACGATAGCGCAGGCTGACGCTCTGGCAGTTTTGGGCGAGGGCGGCGGCGTTTTTCATGCCGGCGGCGGTGAACAGCAGCAGGGCCAGCGCCAGCAGCCCGGTGAACAACCGCCTCATTCCTCCAACCTCACCGACGCGCCCGGGCTCACCGCCCGGGTGGAGGAGACGATCGCCCCGCCGCCGATGCTGCCCTCCACCGCGGCATACTGGCCGGCACTGTCCGTCTCCAGCACCGTCACCGGTACCCGCAGGGCGGTGAGGGTCACGCCGAAGGTGGTCTTGGTCTCCTCCACCGTGAGCACATAGCTGCCCTGGCCATCCTGCCGCAGGGCGGAGACCGGCAGGCAGGTGTCGTAGGTGTTGCGGGAGAACACCAGTTCCGCCTGGGCGGCCCCGGCCCTGAACCCCGCCGCCGTCTCCGGCAGCACCGCCGTGACCCGGGCCGTCTCCTCCTCGCTCCCCTGCTCCACCGTGCGCACCGTGGCCTCGGCGGCGGCCTGGCGCTGGGTCACCGTGACCGTCTGCCCGGCGGCCACCTTTTCCGCCTGATCGGCGGGCAGGGAGAACTGTGCCAGCAGTTCGCTGCCCTCTCTGGCCAGCAGCAGGCAGTCCCCCTCCGGGCAGGGCTGCCCCTGCTCCAGGCCGCACACCGTCAGCACCGTATCCCGCGGGGCGCTCACCCGGCCGCCCGCCTCGATGAGGGCGGTGAGAAGGTCAATGGCCTCGTCATTCTTCTCCTTTTCCAGCCGCAGCGTCTCGGCCTGGGCGGCGTTGGTCCGGGCCGTCAGGTCGGCGCTGGTCTGGGCCTGGGCGTAGGCGGCGTTGGCCTGGGCCAGGGCGCTGTCGGCGTTCTCCACGCTGCGCTGTGCCGAGAGCAGCGCGTCCGCCCGGTCGGCTTCGGCAGCCTGCGCCGCCTGCCGCGCCCCCTCCAGTGCGGTCTTCGCCGTGTCCACCGCCTGCTGTGCCGCCGCCACTTCCTCCCCGGTGGGGGCGGGGTCAGTGCGGTTTTGTATCTCTTCCAGCGCCTTGGCGGCAGCGTCATAGTCCGTCTGGGCCGCTGCCAGGGCGGCGTTCGCCTCGTCCAACGCGGCGCGGGTGCGCTCGTCGGTGCGGGCGTAGTCCTCCCTCGCCCGGTCCAGGCTCTGCTGTGCCGAGGCGACGGTACTGCCGTCCGGGGCGGTGGAGACGGCCAGCTGATCCAGCTGCGCCTGCTGCCGGTCACGGGTGGCCTTGGCCGAGGCGAGGGCGTCCTGCAATTCCTCCAGATCCAGCTGGAGGATGGGGTCGCCCTCCTGCAGCGACTGGCCCGCGGCGGCGTAAAGGGTGCGCACCGTGACCCCCGCCGGCAGGTCCAGCGCTTCGCTCTCCCCCGCCGTGATGACGGCGGAGGCGGAGGCCTGCTGGACGATGGTGCCCCGGGCGGGGGAAGCCAGGCTCACCCGGGCCATCGCCGCGCCGGAGGTGCCCCGGGCCACCAGGGTGAGCACCAGCATGGCGGTGAAAAAGCGCAGGGCGTACCGGCCGGGGCGGGCCGTGCCCCCCAGCGCTGCTTTGAGGCGTCCCGCGGCGGCCGCGGTCAGTTCCAGCGCCCGGCGGGCGGCCGGGCGCACGGGTTCGGTTTGATCGTGCATCTTCATCCCATCACATTCCATCGTTGGTTTGAGCAAAGAGGCCAATGCCCCGCTCCAGGTATCTGCGGCCCGCCAGAAACAGCAGCAGCGGCGGGGCAAGCATCATCAGGCTGGCGGCCATGGCAAAGCCCAGGTCATCCACCGTGATATTGGACAGATAAAGGCTCAGCGGCCAGTTGGCCCTGTCCTGCAAAAACATCATCGGCTGCTCGATGGCATTCCACGCCTCGATGAAGCCCAGGGTGGCGGCGCTCAGGATGGCGGGCAGGCCCAGGGGCAGCCCCACCGACACAAAGCAGCGCAAAGGGCCCGCGCCATCCAGCGCGGCGGCTTCCAGCAGGCTGTCGGGCACCGCGTCGAACCCCTTTTTGATGATGAACACCGGGAAGGTGGAGAACACCCCCGGCAGGATGACCGCGAGGGGGGTGTCCATCAGGCCCAGTTTATCCAGCACCAGGTAGTTGGGCACCATGGTGATCTGAAAGGGCAGCACCATCAGCACAAGATAGGCGGCGTAGAGTGCCCGCCGCCCCGGGAAGCGCAGCTTGCTGAAGGCCCAGGCCGCCGGCGTGGCCACGGCCAGCTGCCCCGCCGCCTGGGGGAACACCAGCTTGCAGGCGTTCCAGAACATTGAAAAAAAGACGGGGGTGTCCAGCACCAGCCGCACCAGCGGCCCCAAGGTGGGCCAGCTGGGCAGAAAGCACCAGACGGCCTCCTCTTCGCCCTCGCTTTGCAGGGCCGGGCCGATGGTGGCCAGCAGTTCATCCTTGGGGGTGAGCGCGCCCATGCCCATGAACCACAGCACCCACCAGGTGAACAGCGCCAGCAGGGTGAGCAAGGCGAGGCAGAGAGCCCGTTTCAGCATTTTTTCTCACCCCTTCGCAGGCGGCGGACCACCGCCAGAAATACCGCGGCCCCGGTGAGCATCGCGCCCACCACCAGCACCGCCGCCGCGGTGATGCGGCCCAGTTCCAGGTCCAGAAACCAGTTGTTGAACAAATGCTGTAAGAGATACATGCTCTCGTGGGGGTAGGCTCCTGCCACAAGATAGGCCTCCCGGAACACCTTGAAGCTGTTGATGAGGCTGAGCAGCGCGGTGAGAGCCAGCGTGGGGCCGAGGCCCGGCCAGGTGATCGCCCAAAAGGTCTGCCAGGCGTTTGCGCCGTCCACCGCGGCGGCCTCGTACTGGGACCGGGAGATACGGTCCAGCCCGGCGGCCCAGAGCACCATGTCGTAGCCGCTGTTCTTCCACAGATAGGTGGCGACGAGCACCCAGAAGGCCGCGCCGGTGCCCATGAAGTCCACCTGCCGCGCGCCCAGGGCCGCCAGCACCGTGTTGGCCAGGCCCCTTTGGGCAAAGAGCACCTTCCACAGCAGCACGATGCTTGCCACCGGCACCGCCAGCGGCAAAAGAAAGCTGGCGGAGAACAGCCGCCCCCGCCGGCCCGCCGCCCGGGTGAGCAGGGCCATGGCGAGGCTCAAAGCCAGCAGCGCCGGGATACACACGCAGAGAAAGCGGGCGGAGTTGGCCGCCGCCGTGCGAAAGGCGCTGTTGCTCACAACCGTCTTGTAGTTGGCAAGGCCCACGAAGCGACGGCCCAGCGCGTCGGTGAAGCTGCGGCGCACCACCTCCGCGAAGGGGATGAGGCAGAACACCGCCACCCCCGCGAGGCTGGGCCCCAGCAGCAGCGCCGCCGCGCGGCGCTGCTGCGCGTCCGTCGCCTTTTTATTCCTGTTCCGCGAGATAAAGTTTGAGCGCATCCTCTACCCCCGATCGGGCCTGTTCCAGTGTGGTGGTGCCCTCGATGAGGGCGTTCGCGTTCTTCAAAAGGGCGTTGTACACCGTGTCGTCCGGCATGGTGACCGGCGTTTTCAGCGCATCCACCAGCGCCCGGGCGTTCCGGCGTGCCGCCTCATCCTTGCAGCAGGCGTCGATGCTGGCTTCCAGCGCGGCGGCCTGGGCGGGCATCCCGTCCTGCTGCCAGGTGGACTGCACCTGATCGCCAAAGAGCACCGTCAAAAACTGTCCCGCCTCCTCCTGCCGGGCGCTGGAGGCGGAGAGCCCCGCCAGCGTTCGGGGCAGGAAGGGACCTTCCACAAGGCCGGGGCGCAGGGCGACGGAGAAGGTCTCATCGTCCTTTTGCACCGCAGCCACATAAGCCGGGGTGTTCACGGTGTCCCATGCCATCGCGGCGTTGTGGGTGAAAAAGCACTCGTAGCCGCCGTCACCGTAAGCCACCGCCTCGCCGCCGGCCTCCCCCGCCACCACTCCGTTGGGCATCAGTTCCTTATAGCTGTTCATCCCGTAGTAGGCGCCCACCTGCTGTACGAAGTCCAGCACCCGGGCCACCGCCTCGCCGTCCACCCCGTTTGCCGTCAGGGCGGGGGCGCTGGTCTCCAGCACGAAATCCAGCAGCTGTTCGGTGCTGATGAAACCCAGGCCGTAGGGCTGGACCAACTGCTCATAGTAGTCGTTGCTGGCGCAGTCGAAGGCGGGGCGGGCGGTGTGTTCCAGCACCCAGCCGGAAAGGCTTTCCAGGCTGGAGGCCGCCGCCAGATCCTGCTCGTTGCCGGCCAGCACCGGCACGGCGAAGCGGGCGGGCAGGGCGTAGGCGGCGCCGTTCTCCAAGAAGGGAGCGGCAATATTGGCGGCAAGGCTGTCCGTGTCCACCCAGGGGGTGAGATCCGCCAGCAGGCCCCGCTCCCGATAGGCCTGCCAGTCCAGCCCGTCCAGTATGATGATGTCCGGCCCGGAGCCCGCCAGCAGCGCCGTGTTCAGCGCGGTGACGGCGTCCGCCTTGCTCACCCCGTCCTCCAGCGCCACCTGATACTCCACCGTGCGCTCGGGATAGGCCGCCTCGTAGGCGTTGACGGCCGCCCGCACCGTGTCGCTGTTCTCCAGGCTCCAGACCACCAGGGCGTCGCCGGTGCCCCGGGCGGGGGCCTCGGCGTCCCAGAAGAAGCGGTAGGCATGGCCGGTATAGGACTCGCCGGCGCCGCTCTCCATGGTCACCGCCACAAAGCTGCCGTCGGCGCAGCGGGCAAGACCCATCAGGGTCACCTCCCCCGCCGACAGCACGGTGCCCGCGCCGTCCACCACCAGCTCCGCCAGATCGCCGCCCTTGGCCACCCGGTAGATGCCCTTGGGGGAGGCATAGTAGTAGTTGCCGCCGCTGTCCGTACAGGAGGCGAAGGCGGCGGAGGACGGGTCGGGCAGGTTGTCGAACACCGACGTGGTGGCGCCGTCCGCTCCGGTGTACATCAGCTGGGTGCCGCTCTCCTGGTAGGAGAGGCTGTAAAAGGCGCCGGGCGCGGTGGGGTCCGCCGCCATGCCCGAGATAAAGCTGCCCCCCAGCCCTGCCGCGAAGCCGTCCATCTCGGTGCATGTGCCGCTGGCAAGGTCCAGCTTCCAGGCGCTGAGCACGCTCATCATGCCGTTTTCGTCCACCAGCGCGGCGGGCACATCCTCGGTGGCGGGGGCCAGCATTCGCCCCAGCAGCACTGCCGCGCCGCCGCCCATGGGCTGCAGGTCGGACACGTCCAGCACCCCTTCGGGCAAGGTGAGCTGCCGCAGGGCGTCACTGCCCGCGTCCTGTATCCAATAGGTCTGGCTGTACCCGCCGTCCGCCTCCTTCACGGCGCTGACGAAACAGCCGCCGTCCGGCAGAAGGCTGCACACGCCGAAGTAGTCCGCCCCGGTCTGTTGCTGCCAGGTGTTCGGCTCTTCCTGCCAGGTGGCGCCGTTGTCGGCGCTGGCCCACAGGGCGATGCCGTCATCTCCTCGCTTTTCCAGCAGCAGGACCGTGCCGTCCTCCAGTGTCATCGGCGCTTCAAAGTTGCGGGCGTTTTCGTCGGGGGTTACCTCCTCCTGCCGCCAGCGGCCGGTGCCGGAGGCGGAGGCGCCCCCGGACGGCGCGCTCGCCGTGCCGGACGGACCGGAGCCGGAGGCGGGCGTGCCGCCGCAGCCGATGAGACCAGCGGCCAGCGCCGCCGCCAGCGCCCAGGCGAGGGCGCGCTTTACGATCAAGGATTTTTTCATTGGATGACCTTCCTTTCCGCGCAAAAGCGGGTGTATGCCATCGAGTATACCGCGGCAAGCTGGAAAAATCCTTGAAGGGAACCGTGCCCTTTTCAAGACTTCTTCAAGAAAGCGGGTGTATAATACAAAAGAAGGAGGCGGTAGGATGCGCATCTTGCTGATCGAGGACGACGAAGCTTTGCGGGCGGTGCTGCTGCCGGTGCTGGAAGAGGCCGGCTTCGGCTGCGACGAAGCGGCCGACGGCACCTGCGGGCTGGAGTTGCTGCTGCACAATCCCTACGACGTTGCGGTGGTGGACCGGATGCTGCCGGGGATGGACGGGCTGGCGCTGGTGCGCGCAGCCCGCGGAAAGGGCTGCGCCGTGCCGGTGCTGATGCTCACGGCGCTGGGCCGGGTGGAGGACCGGGTGGACGGCCTGGACGCCGGGGCGGACGACTACCTGGCCAAGCCCTTTGACAACCGGGAACTGATCGCCCGGCTGCGGGCGCTGGGCCGCCGCCCGGCGGACACGCTGGAGAGCGGCTCGCTGCGCCGGGGGGACCTTTCGCTGGACACTGCCGCCCTGACCCTCGCCGGCCCGGCGGGCACCGCGCGCCTTTCCAAAAATGAGAACGCCCTGCTGGAGGCCCTTTTGCGCCGGGCGGGGCAGCTGGTGAGCCGGGAGGCGCTGTTCCACGCGGTGTGGGGCGCGGAGGACTTTGTGGAGGAGGGCAATCTGGACAGCTACATCCACTTTGCCCGCCGCCGTCTGCGCGCGGTGGGCAGCGGGGCGGCCATCCGCACCGTGCGGGGCGTGGGCTACTGCCTGGAACCGGGAGGCGCATCATGATCCGGGCGCTGCGGCTGCGGCTGACGGGGCTCTACGCCCTGCTGTCGGCGCTGGTGCTGGCCGCCGCCCTGCTGACGGGCGGGGTGCTGGAGGCCCGGGCGCTGGCCCGGGCCGAAGACGAGAGCCTTCTGACCGCGGCGGGCACGGTGGCCCGGCGCCTTTCCGCCAACACGCTCTCGGATGCCTGGCTGACCGAGCAGGAACAGGCGGGCGGCTGTCTTTTCTACCTGCAGGACAACGGCGTGCCTCTGGTGCACACCGAGCACAACGGCGCCGCCGCCCTGCTCACCGGCGAGGCACTGGAGCGGTGCGCGGCCCTGGGGGCGGGCCAAAGCACGGTGTTCGATTTTGAGGCGCAGAGCGGCGGCCGTTACCGCTGCGCGGCGCTGGCGCTGGCCCCGGTGAACCTGCGCCATGGCCCCCGGCTTCTGCTGGCGCTGCGGGACACATCCGCCCTGCGGGCCGCTGTTGCCGGCGTGGCCTTGAAATACGCCATTTTGTGGCTGAGCGGCACCGGGCTGCTGGCCGCCGCCGGGGCGCTGCTGGCCCGCATCGCCCTGAAGCCCACCTCCGCCGCCCTGCGCCAGCAGAACGAATTTGTAGCCGCCGCCAGCCATGAACTGCGGGGCCCGCTCACCGTCATCAAAAGCAGTTTGCAGGCCGCCGCCTGCGAGCCGGAACGGCAGAAAAAGCTGCTGGCCATCGCCGCCGGGGAGGTGGAGCGGCTGCAGCGCCTTACCGGGGAACTGCTGTTCCTGGCGGGGCAGGACGCTCACATCCTGCGCCTTACTCCCGGTGAACTTGCGCCGGACGCGTTTCTCCTGGACGTCTGGGAGGCATACCGCGCCCCGGCCCGGGCCAGCGGCCACGAACTGACCGTGCAGCTGCCGGAAGAGCCCTTTTCCCCCATCCGGGCGGACAAGGCGCGGCTGGAACAACTGCTGGGCATCCTGTTGCACAACGCCATGGAGTACGCCCCGGCGGGCACGGCCATCGAACTTGCCGCTATGCCCCGCGGGCGCGGGGTGGTCTTTTCGGTGACCGACCACGGCCCCGGCGTGCCGGAAAAGGACCGCCAGCGCATCTTTCGCCGCTTTGCCCGGGGAGAGGAAAGCCGCACCGGCAAGGAGCACTTCGGCCTGGGGCTCTCCATCGCCCGGCAGATCGCCGACCTGCACGGCGGCCGCCTCTGGGTGGAGGCCGCGCCGGGCGGCGGCGCGGTGTTTCTTTTGCAGCTGCCCGCCGGGCGGTGCGTTTAAACTGTAAGACAGCCCCGCCGGGTTTTCACCGGCGGGGCCTTCTTCTTCAGCCCTGTTCCGCCAGCCAGAGGGCCGCGCCCTGGCGGGCGGTCTCCACCGCCTCGTCCAGGCTGGCCCCGTCCAGGTATTTCTGGGCCCCCGCGCCCACCGCGCTACGCAGCACAGTGGAGGGCAGGTTCGGCTCCATGTCCTCCAGCACGGCCACGATGTCGGTGTTTGTGGCGGTGCCGTACTGGGCAAAGCCCTCCTCCCACTGGCTGAGTACCGCGCTCTTCAGCACCGGCACGCCGTCGTAGGTGTTCTGGCTCTGCACCTCCTCGCTCAGGAGGGTCTGGATGAACTGCATCGCCCCCTCGGGGTTTTTGGCGCTGACGTTCACCGCCGCCACGCAGGCGGGCTGGATGCTGGTGGCGCCGGAAGCGGTGGCCAGCGCTTTCACCTCGCCGGCGTTGGTCCCGCCGGCCCGGGAGGCGTAGTAGAAATCGCCGCCCAGGCTATTCAGGGAATAGACCGGCGAGCAGAAGGCCCGGCAGATGCAGTTGGTAAAATTGCTGGCGGTGCCGTTCTGGGGATGGTAGAAGGTGCCGTCGGGCCGGTCGAAGGGGGCGCCGTTGTAGAGGGTCGCGGCGCCGCCTGACCGGATCTGCCCCAGCAGCTCATAGAACCCGCGGCAGGCGGCCTCGTCCAGCTGCCCGTTCTGCCAGATGTCCCTGGCGTAGAGGGGGTAGAAGGTGTCAAACATCTGCACCGTGTTGTAGTAGGCCAGCAACGGCATGGTCTCGCTGCGCCCATCGTCGTAGATGTTGGCCTCGTCGCGCAAGAGGCCGGCCAGCGTCTCCGCATCCTGTATGCTGGCCAGGGTGGCTTCGTCCGCCCCCGCCAGCAGCGGGAAGGCCCGGGCGGGCAGGGCGAACAGGCCCTTTTCGGTCTGCCACATCCCCGTCAGGTTTTGCAGCATGCCGCCGGTGTCCACCTTGCCGGAGAGATCGGCCAGCAGACCCTTTTCCACAAAGCTGTCCACCGGCATGTCGTCCAGGATGAGCACGTCCGGCCCCGCGCCCGCCAGCAGCTGGGTGTTCAGCTGGGTCAGCGCGTCCTCGCGGCTGCCGCTCACGGTGGAAAGGCCGTCCTCCGAGCCCTCCTCCAGGCCCCAGGTGTAGGCGGCGGTGCCGCCGGTGGCCTTCTGCCAGGCGTTCACCGCAGCCTCCACCGTGTCGGAGCGGTACAGGCTGAACACCGTCACCTCGCCCCCGCTGGACACGGCAAGCTGAGCGTCCCACCGATAGCGCAGCAGGCGGCTGTTGCCGCTGGCCATGTTGCCGTCGCTCAACTGGAAATAGAGGGTCTCGTCCGGCCCCACCGCCGCCGACTGCACGAAGACACCGGGGTCGGAGAGGGCGTAGCGGCTGCCGTCCAGCGCCAGTTCGGCGGTGGTGCCGCCCAGGGTGTAGTGCCAGACCTTGTTCTGGTCGTCCAGCATATAGTAGCCGTTGGCGTTGCCGCAGAGGAAGCGGCTGCCCATCTCCACCGCGGGCAACTCCAGCTGCACCGGCGCGCCGGAAAGGTCACAGGCGCTCAACTCCATGGAAGTGTTGATGGTCAGCAGGGTATCGCCGCAGACGGCCAGCCCCCCGATGGTCTGGTCGAAGGCCAGCGCCGCCTCGCCTGCGGGCAGGGCGTCCAGCTTTCGGGCTGTGCCGTTTTCCACCGCAAAACAGGTTGTCTCGGCGGTTTTTTCGGCCCCCTCGGTGATCTCCGTCACATCCCAGTAGAGGTTGCCCTCCCGGGTGAGGTAGGCGGTGGGATAGGCGACGCCCTGGCCCACCTGGGCGGCCAGCTGTTCAAAGCCGCTGCCGCTCTGCTCCTGCCAGCTGCCGTCCTGCCCCATGGCGTACCAGTGGGCCGTCTGCTGAGATAGGGGCGTGGCGGGATTCTCCACCGTGAAGGCGTTCAGCACGCCGTCCACCACGAAAAGGCCCACATTGTAGTTGTGGTCGGGGGTGATGTCCTCCTCCACATAGCCGCCGGTGGTCTGGGCGGCGGGGGTGGCGGATGGGCCGGCGCCGCTCTCGTCGGCGGCGCAGCCGGCCAGCAGCGCGCCGGCCAACAGGGCGGCAAGGGCAGCGGACGCGGCCCTGCGAAGATTTTTCATGACGGGTTCTCCTTTCGGTTTGGCGTTGCCGTCATTCTACCAGCGCTGCCTCTAAGCACTCTCTAAAAGTTTTAGAGATTGTTTAGAGCTTCGCCGTGGTAGTATAATTGTATCACTCTGAGGAAAGGCCGGGTGGCACTGTGAGAATTTTACTGGTGGAAGATGAAAAAGCGTTGTGCCGGGCCGTGCGGGACACACTGGCCGCCGCCGGCTACACGGTGGACTGCTGCGGCACCGGCCCCGACGCGCTGGACGCCCTCTGCGCCGGCAGCTACGACCTGGTGCTGCTGGATCGGATGCTGCCGGGGATGGACGGGCTCTCGGTGCTGCGCCAGGCGCGGCAGGCGGGGGTGCGCACGCCGGTGCTGATGCTCACCGCCCTGGACGCGGTGGGCGACCGGGTGGCGGGGCTGGACGCCGGCGCGGACGACTATCTGCCCAAGCCCTTCGCCACCGAAGAACTGCTGGCCCGGGTGCGGGCGCTGGGCCGCCGCCCCGCCCAGTGGGAGGACAGCCGCCAGCTGCGCCGGGGCGACCTGGTGCTGCAGCCTGTCGGCCGGTTGCTCACCGGCCCGGCGGGCGTCTGCACTCTCTCCCACCGGGAGTGCGAACTGCTGGAACTGTTTCTTCGCAGCCCCGGCGTCACCCTGCCTCGGGAGCGCATCCTGCTGAACGTGTGGGGCCCGGACAGTGAAGTGGAGAGCGGCAACATCGACAACTACATCCATCTGGTGCGCCGGCGGCTTCGGCTGGTGGGCAGCAGGATGGAACTGGTCACCTGCCGGGGCGCGGGCTACCGGCTGGAGGCGATCCCATGCTGAGGCGGCTGCGGATCCGCATCACCCTGCTGGCGGCGCTGCTCACCGGCGGGGTGCTGGTCTGCACACTGCTGTTCGCCTTCACCGTGACCCGGCGGCAATACCTGGACAACCGCCGCGCAGCATTCGCGGAGGCAGTGGCCCAGCTGCAATACCAGTGGGATCGCTACGACCGGCTGGAAGGCGACTGGCTGGCACAGCTGGAGGCGCAGACCGGCATGAGGCTGCTGCTGACGGAAAACGGGCAGCCCCTGCTCCACACCCTGCGGGCGGATGAGGACACGCGGGTCCTTTTTGCCGCGGCCCGGCGGGCCGCCGAACAGCGCGGACTGGACATCGGCACACCGCCTCTCACGGGAAGCCAGAACGCGGATTTTACCTATTCGGAAAAGGGCGGGGATTACCGCTGTGCGGTGCGGATGGAGGGCACCGCCGGCGGACGGTGGACGAGCCTTGTGGCGGTGCAGTCCCTCGCGCCGGAACAAGTCTACACCCTGCGGCTGGCGGCGCTCTTCGGGCTGGCGGCCGCCGTGGGCGGGGGCGGCCTCGCGCTGGCAGGCTGGTTTGTGGCGGGCCGGGCGGTGCGCCCGGTGGGCCGGGCCATAGACGAGCAGCAACGATTTTTGAGCGCTGCCAGCCACGAGTTGCGCACCCCCCTGGCGGTGATCCGGGCCAACGCCGGTGCCGCCCTGCATCGCCCGGATCAGGCCCAGACCTATCTCTCGGTGATCGACGGCGAGGCGCAGCGGATGGGCGCGCTGGTGGACGAACTGCTGTTGCTCTCCGCCGGGGCCAGCGCCCGCGCCCGGCTGCGGCCGGAACGGCTGGAGCCGGACACCTTCCTGCTGGATTTTGCCGAGGGCATGGAGCCGCTTGCCCGGGAAAAGGGCCGGGAACTGCGGATGTGCCTGCCGCGCGAGGCTCCGCCGCCTGTGCAGGCCGACGGCTACCGGCTGCGTCAGCTGCTCACCATCCTGCTGGACAACGCCCTGCGCTTTGCCCCTGCGGGCAGCGCGGTGGAACTTCGACTCACGGAAAAGGGGCGCCGGGTGCGTTTTTGGGTGACCGACCACGGCCCCGGTGTGCCGGACAGGGACAAGCAGCGCATTTTCCGGCGCTTTGCCCGCGGCCATGAAGCCGAGGACGGGGCCCGACACTACGGCCTGGGCCTGGCGGTGGCCGCCGAACTGGCCGCGCTCCACAGCGGAAGGCTGTGGGTGGAGGACGCCCCCGGCGGCGGGGCCGCCTTCTGTCTGGAACTGCCCGCCGGACGCTGAACGCCCCTCTCCTCCCCCGCCGGTCTCGCGCCGGCGGGGCCTTTTTGCGTCTCTCTCCCCTTTGCCGGGCGCACCCCCCGTTCGCCACAGCGGCGCCGCTGCTGCCCTTGCGCCGCGGCCCATAGAAAAACCGGGGCGCCCTTTTGACAAGGGCGCCCCGGCCGTTTCAGAGAGCAGAAAATGCGATCCGTGTTCCGTACCGCAAGGAGCCGGTTCATGGTCGATTCAGCGCTCCGCTCTTTACTTCTCCTTGCGTTTTTCGTCGATCATGGCTTGCAGTTCGTCCAGCGTGTTGTCCGACAACTGGTCGGAGTTCAAAAAATTCGCGAAAAGGCTGGCGAAGCTGCCGCCGAACATCTTGTCCACCAGAGTGGTGGTCTCGGCGCTTTGCACCTGCTGCCGTGTGACAAGGGGCGTTACGATGTACTTGGGATACTCCCGGGAGATGGCTCCCTTGCCCTCCAGCCGCTTGAGAACAATGTAGGTAGTGCTTTTCTTCCAGTTGTACTTCTTGAGAAACGCGTCGGCCAGGTCCGCCGCCAGGCAGGACCCGTGCTCCCACAGATATTCCATCAACAGAAGTTCCGAGTCGAAGATCTTGATCTCTCCCATCGTATCCCCCCCATTTTATTATTATAAATTTATTATCAGTTTATCGTTTCCCCCGCCGCGCGTCAAGTAAAACTCTTCCGAAAAACGCGGAAAAATGTGAAATTTTCGTCAGCGCCCCCCAGGGCACGATGAAAGCCCCGGCGGGCAACTCGCCAAGAATATGGCCAGCCGCCTGCCGGGGCTTCGTTCATCTTTGCAAAAACTCAGCGGATGGGGCACACGCCGTTCACGCAGTCGGAGGCGCCGATGTCCAGTTCCGTCTCCTCGTGCTCGTAGCGGCAGAGCAGCGCCGGGTTGAAGGGGCGCATCTCCGCCTTGCGGCGCTCGTACTCCGCCTGTTCGATCTGCTCATAGGGCAGCAGTTCGTAGAAGCTGTCGTCGTAGCTCAGGAAGGAGAGGGCCACCACATCATCCCAGTGATCCCAGACCCACTGCTCCACGTCGTCCCACTCGTTGTCCCGCACATGCACCGTGATGGAGCAGTTGTGGTCCACATAGTGCTCCATGAACATCTTGTAGTTCTCCAGCTGCTCGATGGCGGTCACATCACCCTTCACACGGCCGGCAGGCGCCTTGACCGGGAACTCCAGCACCTTGGTGGTGGGGTCTTCCGGATCCTGGCCCACCTCGGGCAGCACCGGATAGCCCAACTCCTCGCAGACGCGGCACAGGGGGTCGGTGGCGGTGATGCGCACCCGGCGGATGTAGTAGGGCGAGTGGGAATAGTGCACGCCGCTGGACACGGTGGGCAGCAGCGACAGGGTGCCCTCCGGCTTCAGGGTGGTCACCAGCAGCGGGCGGTTGCCGCCCAGCTGGTCGGCCATTTCATCGGCGGCTTTGCGGGCCTCGGCGCGCAGGGCATCCAGCAGTTCCGCCTGTTCGGCCCGGTCAATGCCGGTGGCGTTGACCATGTCCTGCCAGCCGGTGAGGGAGCAGCCCAGCAGACGGTCCCGCTTCTGCACCCGGTCCCACCGGTACATCTCCAGTTCCCGGCAGGTCATGCGGTAGCCCGCCCGGGCGGACAGACGCTGTGCCTCCAGCAGGCCCGCCCGGTCCAGGCTGCCGTCCGGCTGCACAAAGGCCATCACGTTCACGGTGGTCAGGTTGCACAGGCCGTTGGAATCCAGCAAAATCTCGCCGCAGGGGTTGCAGCCGCAGAAATTTGGCCGGCGCTTGAGGCCCGCCTCCTCGTTGATCCAGCCCGGCTCGCCGGAATAGCGCATCTGCTGCAAATGCCAGTGCAGCTTTTCCCGAGTGGGCTTTTTGCGGTAGAAGATGGAGTTGTTGCTCATCTGCCGGTGGGCGATGCTCTTGTCGATCTCCCAATGCCCGTTCACCTGGCGGTAAAGGTTGGACTTGGCCTGGATGCAGGTCTCGTCGTCCGCGTCCACCAGGCCGATCTCGGAGGTGCGGCGCACGCCGCCCGAGACCACGTTCTCGCCGATGATGTTGGCAATGTCCAGAAGGTCGATGGGCCGCAGCTGGGTGCGCGCCGCGCCATCCCGGGCGCCGGCGGCCGTGACCACCTTGTGAATCTTGTCCAGCATGGTCATCATGGAACCAGAACCGCTGGCGGTGCCGCCGAAGGTCTTGAGCCGCTCGCCCTTCGGCCGGATGGAATCGTAGTTCACCACCAGGGTGGTAACGCCCTCGTACTCCCGGTTGGTGATGAGTTCAAAATACCGGGTGAGCGCCTGGGCCCAGCCCTCCTTGGAGTCGCCGATGGCGAGGGTGGCGGTCTCACGCTGGAAGGTAAGGTTGGTGTATTCCAGCCGTTCATTTGCCGGCACCGGGTCGTAGGACTTGTGCAGGATCTCCAGGTCGGTGCGCACCGGCGGCAGCTGGTCGGCGTCGGATTTCAGCACCCGCACCCCCACGCCGCTGCCCACCATCAGCAGGTAGAACAGGTCGTGGTAGGCCACAAAATCGTTGATGACGGTGAAGGCGCAGTTGTAGTTGGCCATGGGGTACTTTTCCGCCACCGGCGTGCCGCCCACCCACAGGGTGCGGCCGGACAAAAACTGCCGCAGGTTGTAGATGTTGTCATAGAGTTTTTCCGCCTCTTCCCGGGAGGTGGCCGCCAGCGAAGTGTTGTATTCCACCGCGCGGCGCACCGTCTCCCACCAGAATTCCCGCCGGCCCTGCTGGGGCAGGTAACGGGAATAGGTGCGGGTATAAACGAAGGCGCCCAGCTGCTCCATGGGGTTGGGGGCGTGCTTGTAGGGGCTGAGGAACTCCCGGGTCAGGATGCCCTCCTGCCACTCGCCGCTTGCGCGCTCCTTCTCCTTTTGCACGCGGTAGAGGATATAGGTCTTGGCGGTGCGGTAGAACTGCTGCTCGAACAGCGTCTCCTCCACCGCGTCCTGGATGCGCTCGATGTCCACGATCTCCTGGCCGGTGGCCGCCAGTTTGGCCTCCACCGCCTCGGTGACCCGATCCACCCCTTCCGGGTCGTGTTCCCCTGCCGCGGCGGCGGCCAGGGTGATGGCACGGCGTATAAATTCAGCGTCAAAGGGCACGACCTTGCCGCTGCGCTTGCGTACGTTCATTGCGATCTCCTCCCAAGAAATATTTGCGCGACACACTATATATAGTATTGCTATCGCGGCAAAAAGTCAATATATTGTTTGCTTTTCCGCACGACGGAACGCCTTTTTCGTGCGGGCCCGTTCGCCGGGCAAGGCCCGGCCAAACCAACGCGAAGATGGTCCGGCAGCACCCTGCGCGCCGGCTTTGCCGGTCACCTTGTTTACTTTTTCAGTATAGCAGGCGATACATCCCACTGAAAGGACTTTCAGGCGGCGTTTTTGTCACCTCACCCGGAAATTTCTCGATCTTTGGGTGACGTGGTCACCGAAAGGCGGCGGCGTTTTGGATATACTAACTTTGAAAGAACGGAAAGGAGCTGATCCTACTATGGCGGCTGTAAATATAAATAAGGAAGAATTCGGGCAACTGCGCGGCGGGGACCTGCCGGTGCTGGTGGACTTCTGGGCGCCCTGGTGCGGCTACTGCCGCCGGATCGGCCCGGCATACGAGCAGATCGCGGAGGAATACGCCGGCCGTCTGGTGGCGGCGAAGGTGAACATCGACGAAGAGGGCGCGCTGGCCAGCGCGGAGGGCATCGAGGTGATCCCCACCCTGGTGCTCTACCGCGGCGGCAAGGCCCTTGGTTCCGTCGTGGCGCCGGCCTCCAAGGCGGCGATCGACAAATTCATCCGTGAGACCCTGGGCCAGTGAGGAGACTGAAATGAGCAAGACGCATGTTTACGATATGATCGTGGTGGGCGGCGGGCCGGCGGGATACACCACCGCCCTTTACGCCGTGCGGGCCGGGCTGGACACGCTGGTGCTGGAAAAGCTCTCGGCGGGCGGCCAGATGGCGCTGACCCAGGAGATCGACAACTACCCCGGCTTTGAGGACGGCGTCAACGGATTCGACCTGGCGGAAAAGATGCAGCGGCAGGCCGAGCGCTTCGGCGCAAATACCGTGTACGCCGAGGTGGAGCGGCTGGACCTCTCCGCCGCGCCGAAAGAACTCACGACCAGCGAGGGCATATTCCGCGCCCGGGTCGTTGTGCTGGCCACCGGCGCCAATCCCCGGGAACTGGGCCTTGCGGATGAGGCGGCCCTGGTGGGGCGGGGCGTGGCCTACTGCGCCGCCTGCGACGGGATGTTTTACAAGGGCAAGACCGTCGCCGTGGTGGGCGGCGGCAACTCCGCCGCCGAGGACGCGCTGCTGTTGAGCCGCGTGGCGAAGAAGGTCATCCTCATCCACCGCAGGGACACGCTGCGCGCCACAAAGGTATACCACGACCCGCTGATGCGCGCGCAGAACGTGGAATTTCGCTGGAACAGCGCCGTTGACGGGCTGCTGCACGGGGACAAGCTCACCGGCGTGCGGCTGCGGGATGTGCGCACAGGGGAAACCACCGAACTTTCCTGCGACGGCCTGTTCGTCAGCATCGGCAGAAAGCCCGCCACCGAACTGGTGAAAGGGCAGCTGGCGCTGGACGACGGCGGGTATATCCTGGCGGATGAGACGACGAAGACCAGCCTGCCCGGCGTTTTTGCCGTGGGAGACGTGCGCACCAAACCCCTGCGCCAGGTGGTGACGGCGGTGGCGGACGGAGCCGTGGCCGTGCAGATGGCGGAGGAATATCTGGCCGGAGGTGACTGAGATGGAAGAAGCGTTGAAAAAATGGAAGCGCCCGGCGCTGTTTGCCCTGGCGGGCGCGCTGGCGGGCCTTGCATACTACTGCCTGGTGGGCTGTTCCACCGGGGGCTGCCTGATCACAACCAGCCCCTTTGTCACCATGGCGTACATGGGCATTGCGGGCTGGCTGCTCTCCGGCATGCTGGGTATGGACTGCGATGAGCGCTGCAAAAAGCAGCGCATCAAATAAACGGGTTTCCCTCCTGGCGGCATCCCTCCTGCCGCCAACAAACACCGGCAGCGGGCGGTCGTAGAACACGACCGCCCGCTGCCGGTGTTTGTTGTTATAGTTGTTATAAAGGTAAACTCAGTCGGCGTAAATGACCTGCACCCCCTGCTCGCGGTACTTTTCCGCGACACTGTTTGGCAGGGCCGGGTCGGTAATGATGGTGTTGATCTCCTGCACACTGGCGATCCGGGTAAAGGCGGTGTGGCCGAACTTGGAGGAATCTATCATGCAGATGATCTGGTCCGCGGCGGCCATAAAGGCCCGTTTGGTGGAGCGGTCTCCGTAATAAAAAATCATCAGGCCGTTGTCAAGATCAATGGTGCTGGTGCCGAGAAAAAGCTTGCTCACCCGGTACTTCTTGATAAACTGGATCGCGTCCTCCCCATTGATGACATAGGATTCCCCGTCCCGCTTTAATGAACCACCGATGACATACAATTTCACGTTATCTTTATACAGCAGTTCGTTGATGATGAAGATGTCGTTTGTGAGAACGGTGATGCGAAAATCCCCCAGCAGTTTGGCCAGTTCCAGCGAGGTGCTTCCATCATCCAGCAAGATCACCTCATTCTCGTTGAGCAGAGACAATGCCTTGTGCGCAATGCTGGATTTTTCCGGCAGGTTTCGCTGGCGATGGGTCGCGGTCGGGTAGGAGGAAGGCGGCTGCTTGGACAGGACCGCCCCGCCGTGCACACGTTGAAGCAGCCCCATCCTTTCCAGCTTTTCCAGATCCAGGCGCACGGTTTTGGGTGTGACATTCAGAAGCGTACTCAGCTGGTGGATGTCGGCCATCTGCTCCTTTTGCAGCAACTCCATGATCTGCTTAAGACGCTTGTTCTGAAGCATAGGTTGTACCCTCCAAGGTTTTATTTGGTTCGTTATGTTAAATGTACCACAGCAGGGAGTAAATTACAACACAAAAAGCACAAAAACAAACTTTTTTCCTTAAAACAGTAGATTTTCTGTACCTTTCTGATGAAGTACACAAAAATGCCGCCGGTTTTTTCCACATATTGCGTGAAAATTCGCCCAGATTTCATTGACCGAGAACTGTGGCCATGCTATTATATAAACATAAACGAACATTTTTAAACATCTCATCACCCGCATATCCCAAATTTGAGAAAAAGGAGTCGTTAAAATGAACGGATTCATACAGGAAGTTGCCACACAGGGTGAACTGCTGGAGCAAGCCGCCGCGTATTACCGAGAAGGAGACGGCAAGGCCCTCATCCAGAGGATCAAGGCGGAATATCGGGCGAAGGGGATGCATCGGGTGATCCTTTCCGGTATGGGCAGTTCTCTTTACGCGATGGACAGCGTGCGCAGCTATCTCACCGGGCACGGTATCCCCTGCCTCAGCTTCAGTTCCTTTGAGCTGTCCCGCTTTCAGTTTGGCCAGCTGGACGAGCACACCCTTCTCATCGCGGTGTCCCAGTCGGGCAACAGCGCCGAGGTGGTGGAGCTGGTGGAAAAGGCAAGGCAGGTCACCACGGTGGTGGGGATCTACAACAACGAGGGAAGCCTGCTGAGCCAGATGGCGGATATCAAACTTCCCATCCTGGCGAACAAGGAGGTTTCCATCACAAGCAAGACTTACGAGATCACCATGCTGATCCTGAACGTGATCGCGCACAGCCTGACCGGCGAGTTGGACGGCGGCTTCTGGGGCGAGGTGGACGAAGCCGTGGACTGGATCACGGGCTGGCTTGCCGACTGGGAAGCGAATTCCCGCCCCATGTATGATTTTGCCCAGGGTATTGAACTGTTCGACCTGCTGGCCAACGACAGTTCCCTTGCCACCGCCCGCCAGCTTTCGCTGGCCTACCGGGAGGGCCTGCACAACTGCACCGCTGTCTGGGAGTGTGCGGACTATGCCCATGGCCAGTATCACAGCGCCAAGATGGCAAACCGGTATCTGGCCCAGATGTTTTTCCCTGTTCTCAAGGAGAACACCAAGGAGATGAAGATGTTCCGCTTCATTCTGGAAAAGGGCGGCCGCGTGATGGTTTACACCTCTTCCGATCTGCCCGCCCGGGAGAACGTGTATGTGGTTAAACTTCCGCTGCTGCGCCGCAGCCTGATGCCGCTGCTGGAAAGTGTTTGTGCCGAGACCATGCTGGGCATGCTGTTTGGCCCCGCCTGGGTAAAGGATCACTGAGCCGCTGTTTTTGCGGCCGAAGCATATGAAAAGGAGTGATTCGCATTGATCATTGACGTTTCCAACACCGTCGGCAAGCATCGCTTCAAGCCGGAGATCAAGGCCGAAAGCCTGCTGCCCCAGATGGACGCCGCCGGCGTGGACATGGCGGTCATCAACTGTTACGCCGAAAGCCTGGACAACGCCTCCGTGGAGGAGGCCTGCCGCCTTCACCCCGATCGGTTCATCGGCCTTTACACCGTGAACCCCTGGCGGGAGGACGCGCCCGCGGAACTGGAAGACGCTCTGAAAAACCGCGGCTTCCGCGGGCTGTACATGAACCCCCTGCGGCACGGTTACATTCTTTGCGAACATCAGGTCTTTTATCCCCTGCTGGACGTCTGCAAAAAGTACGGCGTGCCCGTCTGGTGCTACGGCGCGGCGGAAGTCTTTTCCAGCCCCGTCTTCTTTGGGTGCATCGCGGAAGACTATCCCGACGTGAACATCATTATGGGCCGCATGGGCCTTCAGTACGACAACGCCAGCGCCGTGGCCGTTGCGAAAAGCCACAAAAACATCTATCTCGAAACCTCTTCCAGCATGGATTTCAACGCCCATCGGGCGATCAAAACCGCCGGCACCGCACAGGTCCTCCTGGGCACCGGCACCCCGGAGGCGGGCTATTATCCCCTGGAGATCGAGAAAGTCCGCAACGCGGCAAAAGACTTCCCCGGCGCCGAGGAACTGGTGCTGGGCGCGAACGCCGCGCGGCTGTTCGGCGTGAAAGAGAGGTGAGAAGCCATGATCATTGATATGCTGGCCCACATCGGCGTGAAAAAAGGCGAGGATTACAAAGTCGAGTCGCTCTTTGAGATCATGAACGCCTCCGGCGTTGACAAGTGCATGATCTGTTCCCAGCTGGAAACGATCAACAACGAATACATCCACGAGTGCTGTGTGAAGTATCCCGACAAAACGATCGGGTTCGCCGTCATCAATCCCTGGGATGTGGACGGCGAGGAGCAGCTGGAGCGCTGTTTCCGGGAGTACGGATTCTACGGGCTGAAGCTGAACGCCATCCGCTTCGGCTACAGCGCCGACCGGCACAGCGTCATGGACTCCTACTTTGAGCTCTGCCGCAAATACCACAAATGCGTGGTGGTGCACGGGCAGTCTGATATGTTCTCCATTCCCGACAAGTGGGCGGAGATGGCCAAATCCTTCCCCGACGTGCCGGTGGTGCTCTTCCACATCGGCGTGCCGCTGATGTATGAGCGCGCATGCGAACTCGCCCGGGACACCCCGAACTTCTACCTCAGCACCGCCGGAGCCTATGTGCCGGTCATCAAGATGGCATACGAGATCGCCGGCCCGGAAAAGATCCTCTTCTCCTCCGACGCGCCCTTTGGCGACGAGATCCAGGAGATGTCGAAGATCCGCCACATCTGCAGCAACCCCGAACATCTCGCTATGATGCTCGGCGGCAACGCGCAAAAAATGTTGAGGCTGTGAGCGGGATGAAACACGACAGCATCATGTGGACCTATATGGCCCAGGAGGAGGCCGTGCTGCGCCGGCTGCTGGCCGATCCGGACATCGGCGCCGTTGCCGCGGCGCTGCCGCCGGGGCTGGAGAGCATCTGTTTTGTCGCCCACGGCAGCTCCTACAACGCCGCCGTGGCCACCGCCGACCTGATCGCCCGCGCCGCCGGCCTCCGGGTCCAGGTGTTCACCCCCGCGAACTTTCTCTATAACAGCGCCGGCGCCCTCGGCCGGGACCCCAAAAAAGTTCTGGTGGCCCTCATCAGCCAGACGGGCACCAGCAGCGGCGCACTGGAGGCGCTGGCCGAGGTGCAGCGCCTCGGCGTTGCGACACTGGGCGTCACGGACACGGAGCAGTCGCCCATGGCCGTTCGGCCGGACCGGGTGCTATTCCTGCGCTGCGGCGAGGAGGACAGCAACGCCAAGACCAAAGGGTACAGCGCGACACTGCTGGCGCTGATACTTCTGGGGCTGCGGCTGGGCCGCGCGCGGGGCAGCCTGGGAGAGGCGGAGGCGCAGAACATATTTCGGGAACTTTCCGGCCAGGTGGAGGAACTCGCCCTCGTGCAGGAGCGCGTGCTCCGCTGGTGCGAGGACCGACGCTTCGGCACCGCGCTGCGGGATTTTTACATCCTGGGCAGCGGCATGAATTTCGGCACCGCCCTGGAAGGCCAGCTGAAGCTGATGGAGACCGCCTGCATCCCCACCATGTTCAACGACATCGGAGAGTTTTCCCACGGGATGCACCGTTCCATTACGGAGAGGAGCACAGTGGTGCTGCTGCGCGCCTCCCATCCCCTTGCCACGCTCACCGAAAAGACGTTCCGTTATCTCCGGGGCATCACGCAAAACGCCCTTTTGCTGGACGCGGCGGGAGACATGCCGGAGGAGCCGGACCGTATCCTGCTGCCCGCCCATCCCCTGACGCAGTCGCTGCTGCTTTTCACCCGCGCCATCCAGGTGTTGTCGGTATACGGGCCGGAGGAGCAGGGCTTCGACCCCAACCGGGACGCCCACAACGACTTCACCCAGGTCGTTCACACCCGCGTATAGCAAGGAACGGCCGCCCTGCGGTGACGGAGCCGGTGTTCGCCGCGTTTTCACTGCGCGCACGAAAATAAATCACGAGGAGGAAAAGAAATGAAGACCAGCAAGTTCGAAAGCTTAATGGACAAATTCGGCGTCTGGATCGAGCAATATCTCGCGCCGCCCCTTGTCAGGATGGGCAACCAGCGCCACTTTGCCGCCATCCGCGCCGCGCTGATCCGCACCATCCCCCTAATCATCGTTGGCTCCCTGCCACTGATCCTGACAAACCTGCCGGTGGCGTCGCTGGCCGCGGCCATGGCGCCCCACGCCGACAAACTGAACGTGCTCTACACCATGACCATGAACTTCATGGTGCTGTACCTCGCCATCTCGCTGGGCAGCGAGCTGGCCCGCATGTACGAAGAGCAGGACCCCACCATCGTTTCCATCGTGACGGTGGCCTGCTACGTCATCACCGTCGCGCCTGTGGATCTTGCCACCGGCACGCTGAATGTGACCGGCTTCTCGGCAAAGGGAATGTTCACCCTGTTCGTGGTGTCCATCGTGGTGGTGGAGTTCATGCACTTTGCCTACACCCACGGCATTGTCATCCACCTGCCGAAGTCCGTGCCCGCCGGCATTGCCCAAAGTTTTGCTTCCCTGCTGCCCATGGCCATTCTGCTGACCTTCTTCTGGCTGCTGCGCGTGGTCATCGGCTTCGATCTGAACGCCGCGCTGAACGTCATCGTCAGCCCGCTGCTGTCGGTGTCCGACACCTGGTACGCCGCCTTCATCTGCGCGCTGCTGCTGCAGCTGCTCTGGTTCGTGGGCATCCACGGCGGTTCCTTCACCGTGTGGGGCGTGATGTACCCCTTCCTGCTCACCAATATCGCGGAAAACGCCGAAGCCGCCGCTGCCGGCAAAGCCATGCCCCACATCATCACCGAGCCGTTCTTTTACAGCTGGACCATGATCGGCGGCGTGGGCATGACCCTCGTGCTCTGCGTCATCTGGTTCCGCTCCCGCTCCGCGCACCTGCGGGAGGTGGCCCGTCTGTCCTTCCTGCCCGGCATCTTCTGCGTGAATGAGCCCGTCATGTTCGGCGTGCCCATCGTGCTGAATCCCCTGATGTTCCTGCCGTTTGTGTTCCTCACCTCTCTGTTGGGCACCATGTACGGCTACATCCTCACCGCGCTGGGATGGATCAGCCCGGCTTTCGTCCAGATCCCCTGGACCACGCCTCCCCTGCTGCAGCCCTACCTCTCCACCGGCGGCGACTGGCGCAATGTGGTCGCCCAGGCCATCCTGATCGTGCTGATGTTCTTTATCTGGTATCCGTTCGCGAAATACTACGAGAAGCGCTGCATCGCCGAGGAAACCGCCACGGAAGAGGAAGGCTGATCCCCGCCGGCGCTTGTATCATCCTTTGCCACCTGTTATACTGAAAACAGGCCGAACCCCATTACATTCGGTACGCCGCAGCCCGCCGGGCGGCGGGCTGCGGCACACCGGGAAAAGAGGAAACTATGAGAAAGATCAACGCGATCATCCTTTGCGCCTCGGCCATGAGCTCCAGCATCATCGTGGAGGCGCTTCGCAAAGCAGCCCATGACCAGGGCGTAGATCTGACGGTCAACTGTTCCGCCAGCCTGCGCTACCGCACCTTTGATTTCGGCAGCGTGGACATCATTCTCATTGCTCCTCAGGTGAAGGGCCAGATGGAGGATATCCGCAAGTTTGCCGCCGAGAAAGGGCACGATCAGCTTCCCTTCCTGCTGATCCCCATGCGGGAATACGGCCTTGCCAAGGGCGACGCGATCCTGAAACTGATGCTGAAAGAACTCGAAAAGGCCCCGCAGTGAGGCGCCGCGCCCGGCCGGGCATCGGGTGTTCAAACCGTTCTGTCACAAACAAGGAGATATGCCATGAAAATGACGATGGAGGAACTCAACGGGATCTGCATGGAAATGATTTCCAACGCAGGTGAAGGGCGCAGCAAGGTGTTTGAGGCACTGGATTCCGTGAACAAGGGCGACTACAAAACCGCCGCGGCACGGCTGGACGAAGCGCAGGCCCTTCTGGCCGAAGCCCACAAGATCCAGTTCGAACAGCTGATGGGCCCGCAGAACAGCGGCACCGAGATCCCCTTCTCCATGCTGCTGCTGCACGCGATGGACATGACCATGGTCTCCACCTCCGAGCACGATATGCTGCGCAGCGTGGTGGAAGCGAAACTCGATCAAAACAACGCATAAGGGGCGAACCGCGATGAAGGAAATCACCGTAACCGTCAAATTCAAAGAGGGGCTGCACGCCCGTCCCGCTGTAAAACTCATCAAGCTGGTGAACAAGATGAGTTCTCAAATCACCTTGTCGAAGGGCGGCGCATTCGTTCCCGCAAACAGCATCACCGCCGTGCTGGGCGCATGCATCCTGTGCGGAGACGAGATCACCCTGCGGGCCGAAGGCCCCCAGGAGGACGAGGATATCACCGCTCTGGGCGAGTTCTTTGCCGGGGCGATGTGAACCGGGCAAACAGCAAACAGAGCATGCCGGGCGGTTTGGCGAAACGGGGTGGGTTTCGCCGCCGCCCCTTTTCGCAGATAACCGCCGGCCCGCGGGCCGGCTTCGGCAAAGGAGGCGCGTATGCACACATTACACGGGATCGGTTGTTCCGAAGGTTTTTCGGAAGGCAGCGTATTGGTCAAACGTTCGATCCGGCCGGAACAGCTGGAACGCCCGGCCAAAACAGCTGAGGAAGAACTGCAGCGGCTGGAGGACAGCCGCCGCGCGCTGGACGAGCGCCTGGAAGCACTCTACGACAAGACTCTGTCCGAATCCGGCGAGGAGGCGGCGGAACTCATCGAATCCTACCAGATGATCGCCATGGATCAGCCCCTGTTTGACCGCATCCGCGCGAAGATCCGCGACGGACTCAGCGCACCCGCCGCCGTGCGGCAGGTGCTGGAACAGGAAAAGTCCGTTTTTGACGCCATGGAGGACGTCTATCTGCGGGAGCGATACGCCGACATTGAGGCGGTGGCCCATGAACTGATCGCCCTGTGCTGCGGTGTCAGCGGGGCGCTCAGCGGGGTGGAACTGCGGGGACCCACGATCGTGGTGGCCGACGCCCTCACCCCGGTGGACACCGTGAACCTCGACAAGAAATTCCTCCGCGGTTTTGTGACGGAAGCGGGCGGCACCACCTCCCACGCGGTGATCCTGGCGCGCACCCTGGGCATCCCCGCCGTGGTGGGGGTACAAGATATCACCGGCATTGCAAAAACCGGCGAGACGATCTGCATCAACGGCGGCGACGGCACGGTGCTCCTCAGCCCCGGTGAGCGGGAAAAGGCCGCGTTCGATCTTGCCGCAGCGGAATATCGCCGCGGGAAAGAGCGCTATGAAAAGGAGGCTCCCGGCCCCGCCTTTACGAAAGACGGCACCCGCATCCTGCTGGCGGTGAACTCCGGCGATTCCGACACGGCGGACGCGCTCTCTCCGGCCGTCTGCGACGGCGTGGGACTCTTCCGCACCGAGTTCCTTTATATGAAGGAGGAGGACTATCCCGACGAAGAAACGCTCTTCAACGCCTACCGCGCGGCGGTGGTGCGGATGGCAGGAAAGCCCTTCATCTTCCGCACGCTGGACATCGGCGGCGACAAGGCGCTGGGTTATATGCAGCTGCCGCGGGAGGAGAACCCCTTCCTGGGCTACCGGGCGGTGCGCATCTGTCTGGACAGGCCCGCCCTGTTTCGCACCCAGCTGCGGGCGCTGCTGCGCGCCTCGGCCTACGGCGCGGTGCAGATCATGTTCCCCATGATCACCTGCCTGGAGGAATTGTTGCGCTGCCGCGCCGCCCTGGACGAAGCCCGCAGCCAGCTGGACGCGGAGGGTGCCCCCTATCGGAAGGACATTCCTGTGGGCATCATGGTGGAAACGCCGGCCGCTGTTCTGGTGCTGGACCAGCTTGCCCCTCATGTGGAATTTTTCAGTGTCGGCACCAACGATCTGGTGCAGTACCTCATGGCCGCCGATCGGGGCAACCCGCAGGTGCAGGGCCTGTACGATTCCTTTCAGATCTCCGTGCTGCGCGCGCTGCGCCACATCGGCACCGTCGCCCGCCAGCACGGCGTAGCCCTCGGCGTTTGCGGCGAGACCGCCTCCAGCACGGCCATGGTGCCCTTCCTCGTGGGCTGCGGGGTGGAAGAGCTGAGCGTTGCGGCGTCCGCGCTGCCGCGCCTGCGCTACCTGGTGCGCCGGCTCAACCGGCAGGACTGTGAGGAAGCAGCCCGCACGGCGGTAAACCTCCCATCCGCGAAGCAAGCGAAGGAATTCCTCTGCCGTTTCGCGCAGCACAGCATGGAGGAAGCAGAATGAACGGCAACCCCATCCGCCTTGTGATGCTGGACATCGACGGCACCATTGTGGATTCTCCCCGGCACAGCGCGGTGACCCCGGAGTTGGCGCAAACGATCCGCGACGTGGCGGCGCGCGGCATCGCGATCGGCATCGCCACAGGCAGGAATTACGGGCACATGATGTCGCAGATGCGGCCCATCGGCTTCACCGGCCCCTTTATCTGCAACGGGGGCGCCTACCTTGTAAAGGACGGGGCCTGCCTCTTTGAGAGTCTTCTCCCCCGTGAGGTGGTGGACGCCGCCTGGGAGCGGGTACTGCGGGAACGGGGGTACATTGAGTTTTCCGGCCGTGATGTCATGTACACCTTTATCGCCCCCGGCTACGCAGGCCCGACCTTTCCCAAGGTGGGCACCGACGATTACCTGCGCATCCTGCGGTCGAAGGAGGAGTACTCCGCCGTGCGCGCCGCGCCCATCAGCAAGATCACCATTGTGGTGGACAGCCGAAAAAAGGCCGCGTCTCTCAGCCGCTACTGGACCCGGGGGCCGTTTGCCGCAGCGGTGACGTTGACCCGCTCGTTCTGGTTTGCCCTGGAGATCACCAACCGGGGCGTGACCAAGGGTTCCGGCCTTTCCCTGGTGGCGGAAAGCCTGGGCTGCAAGCCGGAGGAGGTCATGGCCGTGGGCGACGGCGACAACGACGCGGAGATCCTGCGGGCGGCGGGAGTCTCCTTTGCCATGGGAAACGCCTCCCCTGCCGCCATTGCGGCGGCAAAGTACCGCGCGCCCTCTGTGCAGGAGGACGGCGCCCGCATCGTTTTGCAGCGCTATGTGCTGGACGGCGCGCCTCTGCCCGCTCTTTCCCGGTGAGCGCCGGGCAGTGGCCCGGGCACTTGCTGCGGCGCCCTTTCGAGGGAGTGCTTTCTTCTGCGCGGGCCGCAAGCGAAACCGTTCACGCGTCATCATACCACAAAGACAATTCAAGCCCCCCTTTATCACAGAAAAGCCCGCGAAGCCTTTACGATCAAAGGCTTCGCGGGCTTTTTGTCTGCCTGGCCCATCAGGGGCCGTTCCGAGGACGCTTACCGGTCGTCCTCACTCACCGGTGTCTGCGCCCGGCGGGAGAAATACGCCGCCAGCAGCGCCAGCGCCGCCACGGGGAGCGTCCAGGCATCGGCCAAGACGAACCCGTTCCAGCCGGCGGTGAGGAGCGTGAGCACCAGCGCGCCGGCCGCGCAGGCGGCACTGAGCAGCCGCGCTTTTCCCCGGCTCCTGGCGAAGACCGCCAGCAGCACGCCCAGCAGCGACGCGGCCGCGTTCAGTAGTGCGAAGGGCCTGCCGCCTGGCTGGGCGCCGGCGGGGTCCTGCGCCGCTTCACCGCTTTCCTGCTGCGGCGGCGGCGTGGAGCGGGGCGGCTGGGGCGTTGCCGCCGGCGCCGGGGCATGCTCCTCCCCCTGGTCCGCCGGCTTTTCCGCCTGGTCCGCCGGCTTCGCGGTCGCCGGGGCGGCCGGCTGCGGCGCGGGGGTCGGCTCCGCCGGCCGGGTCTGGGGCGATTCGCCGCCCTCCTCCGGCAGGGCGTTGGAGTAGAGCACCGAGTAAAGGGAGAACTGCTTTGCGAAGATCGTCAGGGCGGTGCGGCTCTCGTTCAGCACGAAATACTCGCCCTGGGCATTGGCCTGGGCGCCGATCTCATCCACCGCGCCCTCGTGCTCCCGCAGCACCCGGTAGCTGCGGCAGTTTTGCAGCGCGCCGTTCAGCGGGATCACGATCTCAATGAGCAGGTTGGATTGGGCGATGGGCTCCCGGCTCAGAGAAGAACCGTCGGCATCCAGCCGCGTTTTGCCCATGGTCAGGTCCAGCGTGAGGCCCTCCCGGAACCCCTGGGACACGCTTTCCAGCGCATCGGCCAGCGGGCTGTCCGGCACGGGGCTCGCGTCGGCCACCGTCATGCGCACCTCCACCGTGCCGCCGCTTTCCACCAGCTTGCGGTCCCCCGCGGTGTACACTTCGTCGGGCTGTGGGGTAAACACATTGTCCAGGTTGCCCACCACCACCGGCGGCGCGCCGTCCAGCACCTTCAGCACCGAGTTGGTGTTTCCCCGGGGCAGCCGGATGACGCACTGGTTCTGGTCACGGTCGACCAGTTCCACCTTTTGGGTCTGCACGATGCCGCCATAGGTGGCCACCAGGTTGTACAGCCCGGCGCTCACCTGCTGGAAGGAAAAGCTGCCGTCCGGCCCGGTCTGGGTCTGGGCGATCTGTTCGTTGCCCCGGGTGAGGGTGACGAGCACTTTCTCCACGGGCTGCGGGGCGTTTTCGCCCTCCGTGCCCTCCCAGATGACAGAACCGTCGATGGCATAGGAGGTCTCGTCCCAGGCCGCGGTAAAGGTCACATTTTCCGCCGGCATCACAAAGGAAGACTCGGCGGAATAGACCCTGCCCTCGTATTGCCAACCGGCGAACCGGTAGCCCGCCCGCTCCAGGCCGCCCGGGCCCGGCAGGATGAGGATACCGCCCGCAAGGCTCGCAGGCAGGGTCGGCGCCGCGCCGGCGGCGTCCTCCGCCCCCGGCAGGAAGGTGACGGAATAGGCGGCGGGCGCGGCGGCCTGATAAATCTCCAGCACGCCGATCTGCTGCGCGCTGCCGTCCGCGCCGTCGCCGTGGCGATAGTTCGGGTCGGTGATCTCGGCCAGGATGCGATAGCGGCCCGCCTCCTGGGGCGCCGTCACCTCCGCGCCGTCCATGGTCTGATAGCGGATGGCAAAACCGTCAAAGGGCTGGCCCAGCGCCTGCGCCGTGATGGCGGCGGTGTGGCTCTGGCCGTCGTAAAGGACACTGCTGCCCTCCACCCGGAAGGTCACCGGGGCCGGCCGTATGGTAAAGGTGGCGGTGCCGTTTTGGAGGACGTAGTTGTGTGCCCGCTCGCCTGTGAGCCGCGCCGAGGCAGAGTAGGTCCCCGCCGCCGTCTGGGCTCCGTGGGCGGCGGACGCCTCCACTCGGCCCGCGTCCGCGGCCAGCACGCCCACCAGCCCCGCGATCTCCGGGGCCTGGGCGGCGCCGTTGTAAACGGCGTCCAGCCGGTTCCAGGTGACGGTGATGCCGCGTTTTTCAACGGTGAACCCCGCCTGCTTCGTCACCTGCCGGTAGTTGTTGGTGGCGGCAAATACGGCCTGCACCGTGTAGCTGCCCGCGTCGGTGGGCGGCACGTCGGAATCGTAGGGACTGCCGTCCGCCAGGGTGCCGGCGTAGCGCCAGGTCACGGCATCGGTGCCGTTGGTGGCCGAGGCCGCCTTGGGCCGGGCGGGGGTTTCGCCGTAGGCCCAGCTTTCCATGGTGAGGGAGGCCGCGCCCTCGGCGGGGGTGATGGTCACGGTGACATAGCCCGGCTGCGTGAGGGTGTAGTTGGCCGTGTCCGCGCCCGCGAGGGCGTAGCCGCTGACCGTGACCGGCTTATCCTGCCCCGCGTCCGGCGTTTTCACGCTGCCCGCCGCGCCGGTGACGACCAGCGTCACATCGTCCGGCTCACCGTTCCGGCGCACGATCTCCCCTTCCAGGCTGCCGCCCGAAAGGGTCACGGCGGTGCCGGCCGGGTCGTAGGGCCGCGTTTCGGCGGTCACACCGGCGACAGCCAGCCCCTTGGGGGCCACCTCCACCGCCACGGTGTGCTCCACCGGGCTGTAGTTTTTGTCGTTAGGGGTGAACACCACCGTGCAGCCGCCGTTGCCCACCGTGGGGATGGCATCCGGCGTTTTCCAGGCGTAGCTGCCCGCGTCCTGCTGGTCGCCGCCGGTGAGGACGCTCTCCGCCAGGGTCTGACCGTAGGCCAGCGGAGCGGCCGCGGGCCAGGTCATGGTGTCAGCCGCCGGGAATCGCACGCCGTTGATGGTGAGGACGCCCACCCGCATCTGCCGCAGATCGGCCGCCTGCCCGTCAAAGGCCAGGTTGTCGTTGCGCAGGGTGACGATGATATCATAATCGCCCACATTCATCGGCCGGGCGGCCTGGCCGTTTTGCTCGCAGTGAACGGTGTAATCGCCGGCTGCCACCGCAAGGTCCGCCACATCGGTCTGCGGGGTCACGACGGCGGCCTTTTCAGACCCATCATAGTTATGGGACGTGTCCGTGGCGGAGAAACGCACCGGCGCTTTGGCGATGGTGAAGGGATAGGTCAGGTCCTCGCTGCCGCCGCTGTTCCACCGGTAGTTGGCCTTGTCGACGAGTGCGACGGTGACGGTATGGCCGCCCGCGTTTGTCTGCTCGTCGCCGCTGACGGTGTAGCGGCTGTCGGCCGCCACCGTGTAGGTCTGCGCCTTGCCGTTGTAGACAAAGGCCGTGTCGTCCTGTGCGGGGGCGGGCACGATCTGTTTTTGGATCGTGGCGCTGGCCGCCATGGTGACGGGGGCGGAGACAAGGCTGCCGTCGATGGCGGTGACGGCGCAGGAATACTGGTGCGTCCCCGCCGCCGCGGCCTTCACGGTGTAGCTTGGGCCGGTGGCGCCGGCGATCGGCTGACCGCCCGCGTCTTGCCACTGATAGGTGTAGCTGACCCCGCCGGCCTCATGGCCGGGGGCGGCGGTGAAGACCAGGTCTCCCCCGTCGTAGGTAAAATCGCCGCCGCTCTGGCCGTGATAGGCCGCTGTCACGCCCACGATGGGCGCGTGCAGCGTCCAGGCGGCGGTGAGGGTGAAGGAGGCGGCCACAGGAGCGTCAAAATCCCAGGCCGCGCCGTCCCTCTGCCAGCCCGCGAAATCATAGCCGGTGCGGGCGGGGTCGTGGGGCTTTGCCACTTTGCCGCCCTCCAGGATCAGCTGGAGGGTGGGGGCGTCCACGCCCTCGGGGGTGTCAAAACGCACCTGATGCAGGGCCGCGGTATACACAGGGCTCTCCAGGCCCGCGCCGCTGACGGCCTTGAAACGGTATGTGCCGGGGGCGTCCAGGGTCAGGGTGTCGTAGGTCAGTTCCTGATAGGCGCCGTTGTCGCGGGAATACCAGGCCTTCACGCCGGACAGGCTGTCGTTGACGCGCACCTCCAGCGTGGCCGCTCCCTGCTGCGCCGTCTGGGTGACGGTGAGGGTGGGGACGGCCGCGTCCACCTGGATGAGGCCGGAAAAGCCGTCGGTGACGTTGCCGGCGTTGTCGGTGACCTTGTAGTAGAGGTAGTGCTGGCCCTGCTGCGCCGTCAGGGAGACTTGGCCGGCGCCGATGTCCTGGCTTTGCAGGGCGCCCTCCACCGGGGAAGCGGCATTGCTCTCCACAAAGGCGGTCTGCACGCTGGCCACGCCGCTGTCCGCGTCCGAGAAGGTGAGGGTGACGTTTACCGGCGCGTTCTGCCAGCCCGCCGGCACGGAGGAAAGGCGAGCCGCGGGCGCGGCGGTGTCGATGCCCGCCACGGTGAACAGCCGGGTAGACTTGTTGCCCAGTTTGTCGGTGAGGATCAGGGCATATTTTCCGTTCTCCGCCACGGTGAAGCTGTCGCCGGTGATATCCGTCAGCGCATCGGCGGCGGCGGCCATTTTGTATTGTTTCGAGGCAACGCCGATGCCGCTGTAACCGGTGACATTTCCCTGTGCGTCGTATTTGGGAGTGGAATCGTCGCTGAGACCCACGAGGGTGACGGTCTTGGGCTGGTTGGTCCAGCCGGGAGCCACCTCCACCTTTGAGACGAAGGGGGCCGCCTTGTCGATGTTGTTCACCGGGATGGACGCCTCCCCGGTGCGGCCGCGGCTGTCCATGGCCACCACGGTGTACAGGCCGTTTTGGGTCACAGGGAACGCGCCCATCTGGGTCGAAACGGGCACTGCCGGCCCGTTGCCGGCGCCATAAAGGGTGATGGTTTCGCCGGCAATCATGCCGCCGAGTTTCCAGGTCAGGTTCACTTCACCGGCGGTCCATATCCCGGTGGAGGCGGCAAGGGAAACGGTCAGCGCCTCGGTCGGCGGCTTCTGCACCTGATATCCGCCGAAGGTATGCTGCCAGACATTGCCCGCGTTGTCGGTGGCCCGCAGATGGAGATACACCGTTTTTTTCTCTTCGCTGTCCGCGGTATACGCAAAGAAATAGCGCCCGTTGCTGGGGGTTGCTATCGTCCACCCGGTTTGAGGGGCGGTCTGAGCCTCGCTGAAGCAGTATTCCACCGTTTTCAGCCCGGAGAGCGCGTCGGAGATGACCGCGCTGAAGGAAAGGCTGGGAGAGACGGTGGCCGCCACGCTGGGTTCCCGCAACTCCTCCGCCACCGGAGCCTGGCCGTCGATGTTTTCCACCTTCACCGCCTGGGTGAGGGTCTCGCCGTCGGAGGTGAGGGTGAAGGAGTACCAGCCGTTTTCGGTGGCGGTGACGGTTTTGCCGCCATTGAGGGGCCAGGTGGTCCCGTCCGGGCCGGTCACGGCCACCGCGGCGCCGGTGGGGGTGTAGGTCAGTTGGATATCGCGCTGCCGGGCCCAGCCGGTGTTGTCCACCGTGGCGGTCAGGGTGGGCAGGGCGGCGGTCTGTCCGCTGGGGAAGACAAACTTTGCGAACTTGTGGGCGGCGGCGCCGGTGGATGTGTATTCTGCCAGGATGTGCAGGTACCAGCTTTCGCCCGGCTGCTGCCGGGTGGAGAGGGTGGCCCCGCTGGCAAAATCCTGCCAGCCGTTCACCGGCATGTCCTCGCTTTGGGTCCAGACGTATTGCATGGAATCGGCCTTTGTCACCGTCACCGTGGCGCTGGCGGTGCCGCCGCTCACCGGCTGCGCAGAGATGGCGATGGAGGGCACGGTGAAGTCCCCGTCCACACCCGTATCCCCGCTGACATCAAAAGAAGGGGCGGCCCCTGCGGGCCCGCACATATCCTTGATGCGGTCCGGGTTCAGGATGCTGGTGACCGTCAGGTCGTTTCCGCCGGCGTTTTCCGGCACGGTGCCGGTGAAGAAGAGGACGTTGGTGTCCGCGCCGCCGGCGTAGTCGAAGGCGCCCCAGTTGGTGTTGATGGCCGCCTCGATGAGGTAGCTGTTCGTGCCGTCCACGATCTCGTCGAACACCAGCGAGACGGTCACGGTGTCGCCGGGCTTATAGGTGGCGGCCGCCATGGGGGCCACGGCCAGCAATTCGGGTTCTTTGGCGTCGTAGACCTGGATGTGGTGCTGCGCGTTCTGGGTGTTCCACTTGTCGTTTCCGCTGCCGCTGGCGCCGAAGCCGGCGGTGATGGAAGCAGTGTCCAGCGGGAAGGTCAGGAAACTCCCCGCCTGGCCACTGCGGTAACGACTCACTGTCAGTTTGGAATCACTGGGAAAACCGGTCCCGGCGGTGGGAAAGGAATAGGAATACCACGCATCTTCTTTGCCACTCTTTCCGTGTTCAAAGAGGGCAATGTAATAAACGGAAGAGGCGTCCAACGAGATGTTGTCTTGGAATTTAATGTTTCCTTCGTATGGGTAGACCCTTGTATCCAGCGCGTTGCCCGGCAGCAGCTGAATGGCCTGATAGCCGTCGTTGACTTCCTGCGCCTGAAAAGTCAGATAATAGTGCAGGCTCTGGGCGGTATGCCGCCAATACTCTATCCCCTCCTGCTTTACCTCCGCGGTCTCGACGGCTGCGGAGCCTGTTTCGCCCTTGGTCCAGCCAAGCTTGTTGTCATCTTCGTAGTCGCCCCGCTGTTTGTTGTCTATGTTCACGGTGTATTCATCAAACAGGGCGCGGTCCACCCTTTGACTGGTGTTCAGCGTGCGGGTGGCGCGGCTGTCGCCGCCAATGGTGGCGCCGCCCTCCACCCGGTAGATCTCCACCTTATAGGTGCGATCCGCGTTGCTGTAAGCGGTGGCGGGATATCCGCCGTACGCGGTGTTGGCCCCGTTGGCCGCCTCGGCGATGGTGATGGTGGCGCTGGTCTGCCCTTCTTGCAGGGTCACTGTGCCGGCCTGATGGATGAAGTGAGTGTCCCCCACCGCCGAACCGTTCACCGTGCGGTAATACACCGTCTGCGCCCCGTCGGTGCCGTTACGGCTCACGGTAAAGGTGTTGTTGCCGTTGTTTTGGATGGACACCGTGCCATAGTTTTTGGCGCCCACGGAAAACGTCACCTGCTGGCTGTAATAGGTGACGTTCTTTATTGTGACGTAGGCCCGGGCATAGTAATTCACACCGTCCGCGATCTCGGCCGTGGCGGTGATGTTTCCCCCCTCGCCCACGGCGGGGCTGGAGACAGATTTTCCGTTGTTCAGGCTGAGGGTGGGGTTTTGCATAGTGCCCCACACAAAGCCGGTCTCATCGGCGGCGATCCCGCCGGTGGAGAGGAGCGCGGCGGCAAGGGCAAAACTGGCGGTCTGCCCATTTCGGGTCGCGGTGGGCTGCCCCATCTGCAGCGGCGGGGCGACGGGCTCAATGCTGACCTCTTTTTTCGTCACGTTGCCGGCGTAGTCGGTGGCGATGACGGTGGCCGTGCCGCCTTGGGCGGCGATGTTCTGGGTGCTCAGCTCGCAGCGCACGTCGGCCACGCCGGCGTACATATCATTGCCATTCTCGGACACCCCGTCTGCAACGGTGGCCTGCTCCAGCACCTGCTGGCGCACCCATTCGTCGGTCGCCTCCGCGTCCACCTTCATCCTGTCGTTTCCCAGGGTGACGGTCGGGGGCTCAAGGTCGATGTTGTCCACATTCACCCACGCGGGGATGGTGGCCGTCTTTTGCTCTCCATTCAGCGTATACTCCACCTCTACCTGCGTGGAGATCATGTTTTGCTCCACGGTGAAGGACAGGCTGCCGGTGGTACTGGCAGGCTGACCGGCTATCTCCACGGCGGTGAGTTTTTGAATGACCATCCCCTCAGCGGGCTCGGCGGTGATGGTAACATCCACCTGCCGGGCCACCTGGCCCGCAGGGCTGGCGGAGGCCTTCAGGGTGGGAGTCAGAAGGGTGGGGTCGGGTGCGTAGTAATACCAGTCCACCGTGTCCTGGGCGAGGATCGTTTCCGTGTCCGGGTCCTTGAGCAGCCCCACCACCCGGTAGGTGCCGGTGGTCATGCCGCCGGTGGGAACGGCCATCTGAACGGTGCTCTGCCCGCTGGCGGACGCGGTGCCGAAAGCGGCGGCCACGGAGTTTCCGGCCTCGTCCAGCAGGGCGAACTCTGTGTCGTAGGTCCCGCTCCCGCTGGACTGGATCTCCACCGTCACCGGCAGAAGAACGGTGTAGGACGAGCTTTGGCTGGCCTGGCCCAGCGTCAGGTCGAAGGATTCCACCTCCCCGCTTTTTTCGCCGCCGTCCAGCAGCAGCTGTACCCAGTCTATCCTGACCACCCAACCTGTGTTGATGGTGATCTCCAGGTAGTTGGCGCCGCTTTTTACAAGGCTCGTGGGCACCGTGAGGATGGTGGTGTTCCAGGTGTTGTTGGTGCCGGACAGGCGGCCGATCTTCACGCCGTTGAAAAAGACATCGTCTTCCTCGCCGGATTCCTCGTCCACGTCGTAGGCCTTGATGGCAAGCACGGCGCTCTCCCGCGGCAGCTGCTCCCCCACGTCCAGCCGCACCTCGATGGGGTAACAGTTCCCGTACCGGTTGCTCATGATTATGTCGATATCACCGTCGGGCTTGCCGCTGTGGGCGCCGTCCTCGTTGTCATCGCCCACCACGATGGTACTGCCGGGAAGGCCGCTGGTGCGCAGCATGGCGCTGCGGAGCGCGGAGAAGCCCTGCTCTTCCACCAGCATTTCCAGGTTCAGCGGCGCAGGGTCCGGGTCGGACCCCGCGTTGAGGTCGTGTTCCATCCCCTCCAGGGAATCCTGCATCGGGGCAGCCTCCGGAGCCGGGGCAGCCTCCGGGACGGGCGTCGCCTCCGGGATGGGGGTGGCCGCCGGGACAGAGGTGGCCGCCGGGGCAGGCGTCGCCGTCGGGATGGGAGTGTCCTCCGGGGCTGGCGCGGCCGTTGGGATGGGCGTCGCCGCCGGGACAGACCCGCTTTCGCCCGAGGTTTGCGCGCCGTCGCTCAACGACGCGGGCACGCTGCCCGCACTTTCCGTCGGCTGGCCCTCGCTGCCCGAAAGGGCAAACACTCCCGGAGAGCAAGCGGCACCCGCCACGATCACCGCAAGCAGGAATGACACGATCCTGTGGTATGTTTTTTTCATGAAACCCTCCTGAACACTCAAACCCTGTGTGCCGATCCGCGGGCGGAATGCAACCATTCCCGGGGAAAGCCCCGGTCGGCCGCGGGGATTGGCTTTGTTTTGTATGGTCTCGCGTTTGGCCGTGAGACGCTTCTCAAGCCATCGCGCTTTCCGCGTGCTGCAGCTTCAAGACACAGCAGCGGCCTCTGCCGCCCTCCTTTGCCTGATACAACACGCGGTCGGTCTCGGCGTACAGCTGCCGGTAACTGCACCGGGGCCGGGTGCAAACGCAGACGCCCACGCTGCAGTGGACCTCCAGCGGGCTGCCCTGCCATCGGATATTCCCCAGCCCTGCCATCAGTCTCTCGCTCAGGGCCATGGCCTGTTCCGGCGTCAAGGGCTGGTCATACAATACCGCGAACTCGTCGCCGCCGATCCGCCCCAGGCCCGCCGCGTCCGGAAAAACACGGCGCATGGCTTCCGCCGTCTCCACCAGCACATGATCCCCGCAGGGATGACCGTAGCGGTCGTTGATCTCCTTGAATTCGTCCAGGTCCACAAGGAACAGGGTCAGCCCATCCATGCCGCCGACGGGCCCCAGGCCGCAAAGCAGCTGCTCCGCCCGGCACTCCACCGTCGTTTTGTTGAGCAGCCCGGTCAGGGGGTCCAGCCGCACCAGCTCCTGCAGTTTGGCGTTTGTCTCCACGATCTGTTTCTGCTGTTTCAGCGTCACAAAGGTGTGATACGCATGGGTCAGAGAAACGGCCAGCGCCACCACAAAGGTAATGGTCAGGTTCAGCCTGGCGCCCGCGTCCAGCAGCGGAGCCATAACGATACTGAACAGCAGATACCCCGCGGCAAACATCGCCGTTGTGTATGCCGGCGGCGACTGGATCAGCAGGGCAAGGCCCAGCAGCGCCGTTGTGAGCACCGTGGTCTGGGCGGCGGGGTCGCGGTACAAATCGTATGTGTTGAGGCCCATGTGCCACAGAAACAGCAGCCCTGTCATGACGCACTGAGCGGTCCACCGCAGGCGTACCGTGCCCCGCCGCAGCGCGGGCCGCAGCGCCAGCCACAAAAGCGCGATCAGGATCAGCGCGCAGTACATGGAAAAATAGATGCGGTTGTTCCGCGTGCCCAGCCCGGAGGAGGACAAGAACACCACCCGGATGATGTTAAACCCCTCCGCAACGAATACGATCGCGCAGATGATCCACAGGGAAAAATCGTTCTTGCGCACCGATTCCCGCAGGAACTCCCGGCGGATGGGTTCGGACGGGCACAGTTCATCGGGCGATCTGTGCCAAAGCAGGCCATGGATTTTATGTATCATGAAGTCATCTCTCTTAAAAGCAGCCGCGCTCGCTTGCCGCGTCACTGCGTGTTATGCATGTTCGGCCGTTGCCCCCTCTCCGGCGTGACCGGATGAGGTGAAGGTAAAAATTCGCACTTGACGGCCCTTTGGATTCATGCTATTTTCATTGTAAAAATTGCCGTGAAATTGTGAAGTAATTGTTCAAAATTTGATGCTGTATGCGCAAAATTTGTTCCCGGGTGTGAAAAAGGAGGATCCCGATGCTGCAGATCGCCATTTGCGACGATGAGGAAATTCAGCTCCGACAAACGGCGGCGCTGGTGAATACATACCTGCGGGCCCGCCCCGGCGTGAGCGGGCGGATCGCGATGTTTCAAAGCGGCGCCGATCTCCTGGAAAGGGTGCAGAGCGTTTCCGGCTTTGACCTCTATGTGCTGGACATCCTCATGCCGGCAATGAGCGGGATCGACGTCGGCCGCCGCCTGCGCGCGCTGGGCGAGGGCGGCGAGATCGTTTATCTCACCAGTTCCAACGACTTTGCCGCGGACAGCTACGATATCCGGGCCTTTTTCTATCTGCTGAAGCCGGTGGAGCAGGAAAAACTCTTTTTGGTGCTGGACAAGGCGGTGGAGAAGCTGAACCGGCGGCAAAGCAGTTCTGTTGTGGTGACCACGGCGGACGGACCACGGCGCCTTCTGCTGGAGCGCATCCGCTATGTGGAGCGGGTGGGGCGCTGTGTGCGCTATTACTGTGTCGACGGCGCGGTGGACTCCCTGACCATCCGGGTGCCGTTCCGGGAGGCGATCGCCCCCCTGCTGTGCGACCGCCGCTTTCGGCTTTGCGGGGCCAGTTTCGTTCTGAATTTTCAGTATGTGACCGGGGTAAAAGGTCAGACAGCCCTGCTGGACAACGGCCAGGCCATACTGCTGCCGCGCACGGCGGCGGCAGAGTTTAAACGGGCCTGGGGAAATTACTGGCTGGAGGAGCATTCGCTATGACGAACTCTGCTTTTCTCGTCTTTCGCATTCTTTTGATCACGATCATGACGGTGGGAATGATGGCCAGCATGACCGAATTCCGCTTTGGGCGCAAGAAACTGCTTTGCATCGTGGCGATCTACAGCGTCTGGGTGGCCTGCTGCAGCCTGGCTCTGCTGTGCCTTGGCGGGGAATTGCTGATACTCCGCGTGTTCTTTTTCACCTTTTCTGTGCCCGCCATCGCGCTCACCTACTGGGCCGCCAACGATACCCCCGCGCAGGCGGTTTTCAACTATATCACACAGATCATGCTGTCTGTGCTGGCCGCCTCGGTGATCCGCCTGATAACAGATTTTTTCGGTCTCTCGCCGCTTGTGAACATTCTGCTGATGATCGCCTTCTACGGGGTGGCGATCTGTCTGGAATGGCGCTTTCTGCGCAGGCCCTTCCGCATGCTGATCAAGGTGATGCCCACCCGTTGGGGCGTGCTCACCCTGATCCCCTGCGTGTTCTGCGGCTACCTGATCTTCGTTGCCTCATGGCCCGGCAGTTATCTTGACAATACGCCGCAGCGGGTGTATGGCTACGCCATGGTCATCCCGCTGGTGGTTGTATACATCTCCGTGTTCAAAAGCCTTTCCGGGCAGTACAAGATGCAGATGGAACGGCAGAGCGTTACCCTGCTGACCATGCAGATTTCGGCTTTGAAAGAAAAACTGCAGAAGGTCAAAGAAGTGGAGGAAAGCATCCGGATCCAGCGTCACGATCTGCGCCATCAGCTTCAGGTCGTGGAAGAGTTGGTGCTGCGGGGAGACCGGGACACCGCCCTGGATTCCCTGAGCGCCGCGCAAAAGCGGCTGGATGAGCGCAAGGAGACACGCTGGTGCCGCCCGCCGGTGCTGGACGCGGTATTCTCTTCTTACTTCCATCAGGCGGAAAAGCAAGACATCACGGTGGAGGCAAACGTTTCCCTGCCCGACGCCCTCCCGGTGGATGAAGGAGAATTGGCCATCGTTCTGGCCAACGCGCTGGAAAACGCCATCCAGGCCAATCTTGCGCTGCCCCGCCAGCGGCGCAGGATCTGCTGCAAGATGATCGGAACCCCCAGCATCATGCTGGAGATATCCAATCCATACGCCGGCAGCATCTCCTTTGACAGCGCCGGCCTGCCGCTCGCCCGGGAGGAGGGGCATGGCCTGGGGGTGCAGTCCATCTCCGCCTTTTGCCGGAAAAGCGGTGCCGTATGCCAGTACGAAGCCAGGGACGGCCTTTTTCCCTTCCGCATGATCTTGTAACGGCGGCGTGACCGTTGCGGGCCAAATGGCGGGTTCTGCGAAGTCATCAAACGCGCTTCACCGGCAAAAAAGGCCCCTGAAAACGAAAGTTTTCAGGGGCCTTTTCAAGCGCCGCACAGGCAACGCCAACAGCAGCGGCAAATTCGCTCCTCACCCGCTTTGCGGGCCGGCAGCGTTTTGGGCGCATGCAAAAAGAGATCCGAACCATTGCGGTTCGGATCTCTTCTTTGTGGTGGAGATGAGGGGGATCGAACCCCTTACCTCTTGAATGCCATTCAAGCGCTCTCCCAAGTGAGCTACACCCCCACGGGCTTGCCGTCTCGCGACTGCTTTGCTATTATAACAAGCCCAGGAAGGAATGTCAACCCCTTTTTTGAGAAAATGCGATCTTTTTTATGTTACTCGGCGCTCTCGTTGAATGCCTTGAATGCCTTGTAGGCCATGTACACGTCAATTTTGGCCACGAGTTCAAAGGGCGAATGCATGCTCAGCACCGGCACGCCCACGTCCAGGGTGTCAATGTCATGGGAAGCCACATACTTGGCCACGGTGCCGCCGCCGCCCTGGTCCACCTTGCCCAGCTCGCCGATCTGCCAGGCGGCGCCGGCGGCGTCAAAGACGCGGGTGAAGTAGCTCATCAGCTCGGCAGAGGCGTCGTTGGAGCCGCCCTTGCCCCGGGACCCGGTGTACTTGGAGATGGCCACACCCTTGCCCACATAGGTGCTGTTCTGCGCCTCAAAGGCGGAGGGGAAGGTGGGGTCGTAGGCGGCGGTCACATCCGCCGACAGGCACTTGGAGTGCTGGAAGCAAAGGATGCTGTCCGCACCCTGGCCCGCGCACAGCTGCTGGATGAAATGGAACACATACATGCTGTTCAGGCCGGTGACGCCCTCGGAGCCGATCTCCTCCTTGTCGGTGAGCACGCAGACGGTGGTGTAGGGAGGCAGCACCGTCTCCATCTCGGCGATCAGGGCGGGATAGGCGTCCACCCGGTCGTCGTGGCCGTAGGCGCCGATAAGCCCGCGGTCAAAGCCCACGTCCTTGGCCTTGCAGGCGGGCACAGCCTCCAGTTCGGCGCTGATGAAGTCCTTCTCGGTGATGCCGTACTTGTCGTGCAGCAGCTTCATGGCCAGCAGCTTGACCCGGTCCTTCACCTCTTCGTCGGCGTAGGGCAGGCTGCCCACCACGATGTTCAGCTCCTCGCCCTTCACGCCTTCGGACAGCTTGCGCTCGTTCTGCTCAGCGCTCAGATGGGGCAGCAGATCGGTGATGCAGAAGACGGGGTCGCCCTCCTCCTCGCCAATGCAGACGTTCACCCGGGTGCCGTCCGCCTTGCAGATCACACCGTGCAGCGCCAGCGGGGTGGCGACCCACTGATACTTGCGGATGCCGCCGTAATAATGGGTCTTGAACAGGGCCAGTTCGCTGTTCTCATACAGCGGATTGGGCTTGATGTCCAGCCGGGGCGCGTCGGTGTGGGCGATGTTCATGTGCACGCCCTCGGTGAGGGGCTTTTGGCCCACGGTGGCGGCGATGACGCTCTTGGCGCGGTTGTTCACATACACCTTGGCGCCGGGCGCGTAAGCGGTGCCGGGCACAAAGGGAACGTATCCGTTTTCCTCCAGCAGTTTCACCGTATAGCTGGTCACATCCCGCTCGGTCTTTCCGTTGTCCAGAAACGTCTTGTAGCCCTCGCAGAATTCCGCGGCCGCCTGGTTCAGTTCCTCATTGCCATTCGCCGCGTGGGGCGTTTTGTACAGCAGCTGTTCCGCCAGTTTTTGCCCTTCGGTCTTTTCTTTGCTCATAAAAACTCCTCGCTTTCTTCAGTCCTCATACAAGGCCTGATATCGTTCATAGGCCCGGGTGATCTTGGTCACATACAGGCCCATTTGCTGATAAGGGAAGGTGTGCAGGATATGCCCGTCGGCGGTGTAGTCGCTGCTTTCCAGCAACCCGTCCACCGTGCCCCACCCGCTGTGATAAGCCGCCGCCGCGGTGGACACGTCTCCGTGATACCGCTCCAGGCAGGCGGAAAAATAGTAAACGCCGAAGCGGATGTTCACTGCCGGGTCGTAGAGATCGTCAAACGTGAGGTCCTCGTCGGCGGCTATTTTGCTTTTGATCCAGTCGAAGGTGACCTCGGTGATCTGCATCAGGCCCCGGGCCCCCACGCCGGACTCGGCGGCGGGGTCAAAACCGCTCTCGGTGCGGATCACCGCGTAGATCAGAAGAGGGTCCACCCCGTTTTCAGCGGCGGCGGCCTCCACATAATCGGTATATTTCAGGGGGTAGCGCACCAGATCCAACCGGTGCAATCCCTCCCGCAGGCCCAACACGGCCAGTACAATGACCGCCGCGAACACGGCCAGCCACACGATTCTCTTTGCGATCTTCCTGGTCACTCATGCACCACCTTTCTCCTGTTCCAGCGCCGCTACGGCCTGGCTGCGCAGATGTTCCAGATCTTTGTCGTTGCGGATCTCCCGCGCCGCGACCTTGCGCAGCGCGCGGACGGGCAGCTGGGCCGCCAGCCGGGCGCGGGCCTGCCGCAGGGTGAGGCCATCCCGCTTGCGGATGCGCGCCACGCTCTGTTCGTAGGGCGCGCTCACCAGCCAGATGGCGTCGCAGTATTTTTCAAAGGGCGCGCCCACGATGACCGCGCCGTCCACGAAGAAGAGGGCCTCTCCCCTGCTCTTCGCCTCGTCGGCGGCGGCCAGCAGGCGGGCAACGATCTCCGGGTGGGTTATGTCGATCAATGTTTGCGTGGACGTCTCGTCCCGGAAGGCCCGGGCCGCCAGCTTCTGCCGGTCCACCGCTCCCTGGGCCGTGAATGCATCAGGGCCAAAGGCCGCCGCCAGCTTTGCGAGGCAGGGCGAGCCGGGCTCCAGCACCTGCCGGGCCACCCGGTCGGCGTCCGCCACGGTGTAGCCCAGCTGCCGGTAGAGCGCCGAAACCGCGCTCTTGCCGCTGCCCGAGCGGCCGGTGATGCCGATGATCTTCACAGCTCCACCACCTCAAACGCCGCCGCCCGCACCAGCCGGTTGTAGACGGCCAGGCCCACGCCGTCCACATGGGGGCAGCGGGCATAGACGGTTTGGGCGCCTTTCTCGTCCAGGCGGCGCAGGGCGCTGAACAGTTCCCGGGCCTGGGCCGCGTCGTCCTCTTTCGCGCCGTAGCACACCGAGGGGACCGGCAGCCGTTCGCCCTCGCCGTCAAAGCAGAGGGCCCAGACGCCGGGGCCGGCGTGGGCGCTCACATAGGCGCGGTAAGCCTCAAACCCGCCCCGCAGGATGGTCACATGGGCCTTGGGGGCGTAGTGCTTGTATTTCATGCCGGGACTGCGGGCGGTCTCCCCTTCCTTCAGCTTGTGGAGCACCGCGCCCGCCAGCGCCACCTCCCGGCCCAGCACCTGTTCCAGCTGCTCTTTGGTGACGAAGCCCGGCCGCAGCAGGGTGGGTTCGTCCCCCGCCAGGGTGACGACGGTGGACTCCACCCCCACGCCGCAGGCGCCGCCGTCCAGGATGAGGGGCAGGCGGCCGTCCATGTCCGCCATCACGTCCTGGGCGATGGTGGGGCTGGGCCCGCCGGAGCGGTTGGCCGAGGGCGCCGCGAGGGGCAGGCCGCTGGCGGCAATGACCGCCCGGGCCACCGGGTGACTGGGCATCCGGATGGCCACCGTGTCCAGCCCGGCGCAGACCTCGTCCGCCACCTTGGGGCCCCGGGGCATGATGATGGTGAGGGGGCCGGGCCAGAAGGCCTCGGCCAGCGCCCTTGCGCCCTCGGGCACGGATGCCACCAGCCCTTCCAGCATCTCCATCCGGTCGATGTGCACGATGAGGGGGTTATCCTGGGGGCGGCCCTTGGCCTCGAAGATCTTTTTGACCGCCGCGCCGTCATAGGCGCTGGCAGCGATGCCGTAGACCGTTTCGGTGGGGATGGCCACGATCTCGCCCGTGCGCAGCAGGTCGGCTGCCTTGTTCACCGAGGCCTCGTCGGCCTGTGTCAGAATGGTTTTCATGGTGTTTCGTCCCTCTCCTGGGCGGCCTGCAGCCGCCGGGTCTGGTCGGCGGTGATGAGGGCGTCCAGCACCTCATCCAGCGCGCCGTTCATCACACTGTCAAGCTTGTAGAGGGTCAGGCCGATGCGGTGATCGGTGACGCGCCCCTGGGGAAAGTTGTAGGTGCGGATGCGCTCCGAGCGGTCGCCCGTGCCCACCTGACTGCGCCGGTCGGCGTCGATGGCGTCCTTTTGGGCCTGCTGCTTTTGGGCCAGCAGACGGCTGCGCAGCACCTTCAGGGCTTTGTCCTTGTTTTTGTACTGGCTGCGCTCATCCTGGCATTCCACCACCATGCCGGTGGGCAGGTGGGTCACCCGGATGGCGCTGGAGGTCTTGTTCACATGCTGACCGCCCGCGCCGGAGGAACGGAAGGTGTCGATCTTCAGGTCGGCCGGGTCCAGCTGCACATCCACCTCATCGGCCTCGGGCATCACCGCCACCGTGACGGTGGAGGTGTGGATGCGCCCCTGCGTCTCGGTCTCGGGCACCCGCTGCACCCGATGCACGCCGCTCTCGTACTTGAGGCGGCTGTAAGCGCCATCCCCCTGCACCGACACGCTGATCTCCTTCACGCCGCCCAGTTCGGTCTCGCTGAGGCTGAGCACCTCGCACTTCCAGCCCCGGGCGGCGGCGTACATGCTGTACATCCGCCAGAGGCTCGCGGCGAAGAGGGCGGCCTCCTCGCCGCCCGCCCCGCTGCGGATTTCCAGAATGACATTCCGGTCGTCGTTTTCGTCCCGGGGCAGCAGCAGAAGGCGCAGCTTTTCCTCCAGCGCCTCCTGCCGTTTGCGGTTTTCGGCCAGTTCCTCCTGGGCCATCTCCCGGAACTCCGGTTCCAGGCCCCCCTCCTCCAGCAGGCCGCGGGCCTCGGCGCACGCCTTGCACGCCCGCTCGTACTCGTCCAGCGCCTCCATCAGCGGGGTGAGGCGCTTATATTCCTTCATCAGCGCGGCATATCGCCCGCCGTCGGCCAGGATGGCCGCATCCTGCAGCGAGAGGTTCACCTCTTCGTAGCGGCGGCGCACCCTGCGCAGCTGTTCCAGCATGGATCTGCTCCTTCCTGTTTCGCGTTTTGCCGATGCGAAACAGGCCCGCTACGCCTCGCCGGGGCGCAGGATCTTTTTGATGTTCTTCTCGATCTTGGCCCGGGGGAGCATGATCTCCCGCCCGCAGCCGGTGCAGCGGATCTTGAAATCCATGCCCACCCGCAGCACGTCAAAGCAGGCCGCGCCGCAGGGGTGCGGTTTCTTCGTCAGGATCTGATCGCCCACACGCACATCCACTGGCTGCCCCTCCCTCGCGTTTTTCTTTACACCGCCCGCTTGCAGGCGGGTGCAATTTAATATTATATACCTTTGCATCGTTTTTGCAAATATCCCCCGCCCCGGCCGCATATATTTTTTAAAAACGCGCGCCGCGGGCTGTTTTGCGGCGCAGCGCGGACAAAACCAGACAAAGTGAGGATGGAAACGATGGTGGAATATACCCCCGAGGGCAAGGGCCGGGACGCGCGGCGGCTGAGCGAGGCTCAGCTGGCCGAGGCGTTTGCCGCCGGCAGCATTCTGGAGAGCACGGCGCTGGCCTTTGACCGGGACCGGCAGCTGGTGTTCGAGCTGGCGGGCCATCCCGCCCGGATGCCCCACGACGAGTGCGCCGCCGGCGTGGCCCAGGGCGCGGTGCGGGATGTGGCGCTGCTGACGCGGGTGGGGCGGCCCACCTGCTTTCGCATCCTTGCCCTGCCCGGGGAGGCCGGCGGCGCCTATCTGCTCTCCCGCCGGCTGGCCCAGGAGGAGTGCCGGGCAAACTATCTGGACGCCCTGGCGCCCGGCGACCTTCTGCCCTGCGCGGTGACCCATCTGGAGAGTTTCGGCGCCTTCTGCGATGTGGGCTGCGGCATCAGTGCCCTGCTGCCCATCGACTGTATGTCGGTGTCCCGCATCCAGAGCCCGGCGGACCGGGTGGCGGTGGGCCAGACGCTGACCTGCGCGGTCAAAAGCCGGGATGTGCAGGGCCGGCTGGTGCTGACGCTGCGGGAACTGCTGGGCACCTGGCAGGAGAACGCCGACCGCTTCCGGGCGGGCGAGACGGTGGTGGGGCTGGTGCGCAGCGTGGAGAGCTACGGCGTGTTCATCGAGCTGGCCCCCAACCTTGCCGGACTGGCGGAGCGCTGCGAAGGGCTGCGGCCGGGCCAGCCGGTGAGCGTGTTCATCAAAAGTATCCTGCCCGACAAGATGAAGATCAAACTGGTGATCGTGAACCGGGAACTGGCGGGCCCGCTCTTTTTCGCCCCCCGGTACTTTGTCACCGAAGGACGGCTGGAACACTGGGTCTACTCCACGCCGAGCAGCAAAAAGCGCATCGAGACGGATTTTACCGCGGCGGCCTTGTAAAAGCGCAAACTTTTCATTATAATGATTCCTGGAATACTCCGAAAAGGAAGTGAGAAGATGGCCGGAAGTGCCTTTACCTTCGGCGTGAAGCCGGGCGGGCTGACGGAGAACACCGAGGTCCGCATTCTGCTGTGCTATCTGATCAAGACGGTTTCCCCCATGGCGCCCCTCACCCGCCCGGAGATCGAGCAGGCGCTGCTGGGCGAGCAGCTGGTGAATTATTTTGAACTGAGCGCGGGCCTGGCGGACCTGGAGGAGAACGGCCTTGCCACCGTGGACGAGGCGGGCGGCTGGTCCATCACCCCCAAGGGCCTGGCGGTGGCGGACGAACTCAGCATCGACCTTTTGCCCCGCACGGTGCGGGAGGCGGCGGTGCGGGCGGCGGTGCGGGCCCAGCAGTGGGCGCGCAAGGCGGCCCAGCACAAGGCCGAGGTGGAAAAGACCGGCGACGGCTATGTGGTGCGCTGCTCCATCTCCGAGATGGGCAGCCGGCTGTTCGCGCTGGAGGTGCTGCTGCCCGACGCCATGACCGCCGAGATGGCGAAAAATTCCTTCATCGAGCACGGCAGCGACCTCTACGCCCTGGTGCTGGGCTCCCTCGCCACGCCGGGCGAGGAGGAAAAGCCCTGACCTGCGGGCGGCGGTGACACCAATCTACAAAAAGCGGCGCCCATTGAGCATTGTCTGCTCAATGGGCGCCGCTTGTTTCATTCAGGGGTCCTGCCCTTGATCGGGCTGCTTGCCCTCCACCACGCCCTTGTGGTGCAGCACGCTGCCGATGGTGCGAAAGAAGATCTTCACATCCAGCCCGAAAGAGAGGTTTTTTGCGTAATAGCCGTCCAGCTCGGCCTTTACCGGGATGGGCAGTTCGTCCCGTCCGTGCACCTGGGCGTAGCCGGTGAGGCCCGGCACACAGTCGTTGGCACCGTATTTGTCCCGCTCGGCCACCAGGTCGTCCTGGTTCCAGAGCGCGGGCCGCGGCCCCACCACGCTCATCTGGCCCAGAAAAATGTTGAAGATCTGGGGCAGTTCGTCCAGACTGGTGCGGCGCAGGAAACGCCCCGCGCTGGTGATGAAGGCGTCGGGGTTTTCCAGCAGGTGGGTGGGCATGTCGTGGGGGGTGTCGATGCGCATGGTGCGGAACTTATAGATGCGGAAAAAGGTCTTGCCCCTGCCCACCCTCTTTTGGGTAAAGAGCACCGGTCCCGGCGAGGATGCCTTGACCCACAGGGCGATGACCGCCAGCACCGGCGAGAGGCAGACGATGGCCAGGCCGCTGCACACCAGGTCCAGCGCGCGTTTGCCGAATCGCTTGTACACCGTGTCAGCCCTCCCCCATGCTGGTCTCGTCCCGCCGGTGGCGGAAGGTAGGCACCATGTCGGTGAGTGCCTGCACCAGATTTTCGCTGTTGTTGCTGTAGGCGATCTGCTTCAAGGTCATCAGGTGGTCGAAGAAGGTCTGGTTGTTCATCTTCAGCGGCGCGCCGATGTAAATCTTGCGGTTGTCGGTCTTGCGCAGGCCCTCCTCGTCCATCAGCATCTCCTCGTAGAGTTTTTCGCCGGGGCGCAGGCCGGTGAACACGATCTGGATGTCCTTGTAGGGGATGAAGCCGGAGAGTTTGATGAGGTTCTCCGCCAGGTCCAGGATGCGCATGGGCTTGCCCATGTCCAGCACGAAGATCTCGCCGCCGTTGGCCATGGCGCCGGCCTCCAGCACCAGGCTCACCGCCTCGGAGATGGTCATGAAATAGCGCACGATGTCCGGGTGGGTGACGGTGACCGGGCCGCCCGCGGCGATCTGGTCCTTGAACAGGGGGATGACCGACCCGTTGGAGCCCAGCACGTTGCCGAAGCGCACGGCGGCAAAGCTGGTCTTGCTGCGCTGGGCCATGGCCTGCACCACCATCTCGCACAGGCGCTTGGTGGCGCCCATCACGTTGGTGGGGTTCACCGCCTTGTCGGTGGAGATGAGCACAAACCGCTCGGCCCCGTACTTGTCGGCGGACACCGCCACGTTGTAGGTGCCGAACACGTTGTTCTTCACCGCTTCCTCGGGGCTGTCCTCCATCAGGGGCACATGCTTGTGAGCCGCCGCGTGGAACACCACCTGCGGGCGCAGGCGGCTGAACAGCGCGTCCATCTTGCGGGAGTCGCGCACCGAAGCGATGAGCACCTCCAGCTTCAGCCCGTCGCCGTATTTGCGGCGCAGCTCCTGCTGGATGGCGTAGGCGTTGTTCTCGTAGATGTCCACGATGATGAGCATCGCGGGCTTGCAGCTGGCGATCTGGCGGCAGAGTTCCGAGCCGATGGAACCGCCGCCGCCGGTGACCATGATCCGCTTGCCGCCTACGAACTGGGTGATCAGGCTGGACAGCTGGACTTCGTCCCGGCCCAGCAGGTCCTCCACCTTCACGTCGCGGATGCGGCTGGCAAGATCCTTGCCGTCGGTGATCATCTTGACGATGTCCGGCAGGATCTTCACGTTGCACTTGGTACGGTTGCAGATGGAAAGCACCCGCCGGCGGTTTTCCTCGCTCATGGTGGGGATGGCCAGCAGGATGGTCTCGATCTCGCAGCGCTCCACCAGTTCGGGGATGTCCTCGGTGGTGCCCATGATCTGCACGCCCATGATGTAGCGGCCCTGCTTTTCGGGCGCGTCGTCCACACAGCAGATGATGTTCATCTCGGGGTTGGAAGCCTTGTACTGCTCATGCAGCAGGGTGCTGGCGGCGTCGCCCGCGCCGATGAGCAGGGTGCGCCGCGCCTGCCGCTTGCCCTGCCGCCCCAGCTTGACGTTGCGGTACATTCGATAGGTCAGGCGGGAGTACAGCGTGAGCGCCACCGCGAACAGGGCGCTGAGGAAGTAGACCGACCGCGGCACCTGGGTGTCGTTAAAAATGAACAGCGACGACACCACAAACAGCGCCACCGCGATGACCGACGCCACGCACAGCCGGAAGAACTCCACGATCTCGGCATAGCGCCAGAGGCTGTCGTACATCCCCATGAGGCCATAGACGATCTCAAAACAGCTGACAAACAAAAACCAGCTGGCAACAAGCAGGCTGGCGTATCTCTGGTAATCGGCCCGGCCGTTGATGAGCACCCAGGGCGCGATGTAGGCCAGGGAGAGCACCAGTATGTCGAAGGCGATCAGTATTTGTTTTCGGAACCGGCTGAGCAGCCGGGAAAAGGTTTTGCCCAAAACCATCACCAATTCTTTTGCATTTGTCCCCTGCCGCGGGACCGATGGAAAAGCGTCGCACAGCGGGCGCGCCCAGCCGCGCGGGACACAGTTTTCTTTACTCTTTTGTTATATTTTACAACATCCGGGCCGCAGAATCAATCCACATTTTATAGTCTGCCCGTTTGCGGGCGCGAAAACCGTCGTTCCCGGGCGCGGGCGCGGCAGAAGAAACGGGACCCGGCCCGGCTTTTCCCGCCGGACCGGATCCCGTTTTTTTCCTTCAGCGCACTGCCTTATTCCTCGGGCAAACCGCTCAGCGCATGAGCTGGCCGCGCACGTCGGCGGGCAGATCATCCACTACGCTGTGGTTGGGGTTCATGAGCACGCTCTCCTCCAGCTTCAGGCCGAAGGTGGCGCCCTCCATCACCGCGGCATGCAGGTTGCGGGGAGACTTGCTGTCGCCCGCGTTCACCACCGGCACGCCGGCCGCCCGCAGCTGGTCGAACAGCGCCGTGTCGGACCGGGTGTTGCAGGTGATGACGTCATCAATGGCAAGTTCGGTGCGCCGGAAGTTTTTGTCCATCAGCACCACCTTGCCCTCCTCGACGCTGTACACCGTGCTGTTCTCGTACACCTTGACGGGGTACTTGAAGGGCTCGCTGTGCAGCGCCTCGGCGTCCGTCTGGGCAAAGCGCTTGCGCAGCACATACATATGGATGACCTCCACGCTGGCGCCGAACTCCTTTTTGTCGGTGACGATGGTCACGTCCTTGCCCATGCCCGCCAGCGCGGCGGCGGTGTCGGCGGCGGCGTAGTGGTCGCCCCAGACCAGCACCTTTTCGCCGGTCCGGCGCATCTTGCGGTCGCCCGGATGGAACGGACAGTTCACCTTGGGGCAGGCGATGGCCTGCTCAAAGGGCACCACCCGCTCGGCGCCGATGCACTCGGGCACATAACTCACCGCGCCGGTGGCGTTGAGCACCACGTCGAACTCCTTCAGCTGCTCCACGGTGGGGCTGGTGTGCAGCCGGACGTCCACATTCAGATCCTTGATCTGGCCGCGGATCCAGTCGGCGTACCACTTCATCTTCTCCTTGCCGGGGGCCATGCAGCAGCCCAGGATCGCGCCGCCCAGCTCACCCGTCTTCTCGAACAGGGTGACCTTGTGCCCGCGGACGGTGGCGATGCGGGCCGCCTCCATGCCGGCGGGGCCGCCGCCCACGATGCCCACCTTCAGGGGCGTGGCGGCGGGCTGGAGGTCGTCGAACTCCATATGCCCGCAGGCGGGGTTGATGGCGCAGCCGATCTCCTTCTTTGCCATCATGCTCTCCTGCCAGCAGCCGGTGAGGCAGGAGATGCAGCGGCGGATCTGCTCGGGCTTGCCCATATAGGCCTTCATCGGCCAGTAGGGATCGCACAGCAGCTGCCGGGCCAGGCCGATCATGTCGGTGTCGCCGTTGGCCACCAGCTGATCGCAGTAGTCGGGGTTGCGGAAGGTGTGGCTGTTGATCACCGGGATGGAGACCGCCTTCTTCACCGCCTGGGAGGCGTACACCGTCCAGCCCTCGGGATAGTACATGGGGTCAAAGCCCGCGCCGGGGCTCTCCTGGATGCACTGGCTCAGGTCCAGCGCGGCCACGCCGGCCTGTTCGAACTTCACGGCCATGCGCACGCTCTCCTCCAGTTCGCGGCCGCCCTCCACCCATTCGTCCACCGAATAGCGCACCAGGATGGGGAAATCCTTGCCGCACTTTTTCTGGATGGAGGAGATGATGGCCAGCGGGAAGCGCATCCGGTTCTCAAAGCTGCCGCCCCAGCGGTCGATGCGCTTGTTGAGATAGGGGGACATGAACTGGGAGATCAGATATCCGTGGGCGGCGTGCAGCTCCACG
>DWYI01000069.1 GCA_019118765.1 Candidatus Allofournierella merdavium
GCGGACGTGGCGGCGGGGGACACCTTCACGGTGAACGGCGCGCCGGTGACGGCCTACATGGGCGCGGAGAGCGCCGCCGACGCCATGGCCGGCGGCAGCTGGAGCGGCCGGTGGGTGAGTTTCGTGTTCGACGGCGCGACGCTGGATTTTAAGGGAGGCGGCGGCAGGGTAACGGTGAGCGGCCTGTCTGCCGGCGCCGTCAAAACAGGGGTCACGGTGGCCGTGAAGCAGGGGGCGAAGACCGTGCAGACCGTGACCGGCACCTTCACCTCGGACGCGAACGCCGCGGCGAACCAGATCCTCAGCGGCCGCACCGCCTATGTGAAGGGGGCGAAGGTGACCGGCACCATCCCGTCCAAAGCGGCCGCCACCATTACCCCCAAGACCACCAACCAGACCATCGCCGCGGGGCAGTACCTTTCCGGGGCGCAGACCATCGCGGGCTCGCCCAACCTGGCAGCGGGGAACATCCGCGCCGGGGTGAACATTTTCGGGGTGGTGGGGACGCTGCTGCCGGCAAATGTGGGGTATTATACCCACCTCGTGTCAGCGGCCTGGACGCCGTCTGTAAGCTACACGTTTCAATCAAACGTCAACACCGCGATCGTTGTGGCAGCCAGCAGCGCGTCCGACAGCGGCAGCCCTGCCATACCGCCCAGCCTGACCGTATCCGGAGCGACCGTGGTGGGGCTGGGCTCCACCGGTACGGATTACTTTTATACCACGACGTTTGTGATCGCTTACCTCGTGACCGGGATCAAGGCCGGGGCAGTCCTTACCGCCACGGCTACCGGCGGTTCCGGAGGCAGGACGCTTGCCGTGCAGGTGATCCGGATCAATTGACGCGGCATAATGGAGGGAACCATGCAAAAAGCAATCGACGTCTCAAAACATCAGAACACCTTCACGCCGGCGGCGGCCCAGGCGGCGGGCGTTTCCACCGTCATTCTGCGGGCGGCCTGCAACAGCATGAAAAAACATAAAAAAGGGAGTGTGATACTGTGACCGACGAAACCAGAGAAGAGATCGTGAAGGCCCTGGCGTATGGCCTGGAGCCCGCCGCTGTGGCGGCGTGCAACGGTATGACTGTGGATGAAGTCAACGACATCGCATCGGGTCAGGCGCGGCGCGTAGCCGCCCTGCACGCTGCGCTGAAGGAGGTGTATCCCGATGCCTTTTAACGCGACCGCCATTGACGTGTCCGTCTACCAGGGCGACATCGACTGGGCGCAGGTGAAGGCCGCCGGCGTCTACGCGACGGTGGTCCGCGCTGGGTATGGCCGGTATGCCGACCAGGAGGACAGGAAGTTCCGCAAAAACTATGACGGCGCCCGGGCCGCCGGTATGCCGGTGGGGATTTACTGGTACAGTTACGCCAAGACCCCGGAGCAGGCCCGCCAGGAAGCGGACGTCTGTCTGCAGGTGCTGGCCGGCCGGACGCTGCAAATGCCCTTGTACATGGACCAGGAGTGGGCGGACATTCCGGCAGCGAACCGCACTGCCTGTGCGCTGGCCTTTCTGGATCGCATCCGGGAGCGGCACGACGGGCTGGTGGGTTACTACACCTACACCAGTTACTTTTCCAGCGTGGATATTCCCGCCATTCAGCAGCACTGCGACACCATCTGGCTGGCCGACTACCGGACCGACTACAACCAGACCATCCCCCGGGATATGCATCAGTATACCAGTGGCGGCAGCGTTCCGGGAATCCAGGGGCGGGTGGATATGAACCATCTTTACCGGGATTTTCCCGTTGAGATCGAGAAAGAGGAGGAGAGACCTATGTTTACTTCTGACACCCTGAAGATCGGCCCCGTTTCCGGCGGCGACCGGGCGGCCGTCCGCACCCTGGCGGAGAGCCTGGCGGTGGCCGCTGTGGATGACGGTGATTTCATCATTGTGGGACCCATGTCCGCCGGCGACCGGGCTGCTGTGAGCAACAAGGCGCTGGCCCTGGGCCTGGGCTGCCAGGACTACACCGCCCCGGCCCAGCAGCCGCAAGAGGGCGAGAACGCGGTCCAGCAGCCGGAAGAGGGCGAAGAGCAGCGGCCGCCCGTGGAGGAGCCGGCCGGGCAGGAAAAACCCGCCGTGGACCTGACCGGAGTGCTGGAGGCGCTGGAGCGCATCGAGGCGGCTCAGGCGGCCCAGGGCCAGCAGCTGACGGCACTGTCGTCGGGCGTTGCCAAACTGGAGAACAAACTGGCGGCGGCCGGCGGCGCGCTGGCGGGATAAAAAGGGGGAAACGGACAATGGACAACAATATTTTCCTGATGGTAAAAGCCGCCATTGTGGGCGTCTTCGGCGCCTTTGGCGCGGCCTTCGGCTGGCTGGGCTGGCTGGTGCTGGCCTGGGTGGCGTGCATGGTGATCGACTACATCTCCGGCTCCTCGGCGGCCATGAAGGCGGGCCAGTGGTCCAGCGCCGAGGCCCGCAGCGGCATCTGGCACAAGGGCGGCATGATCGTGGTGGTCATCGTGGCGGCGCTGGCGGATGCGGTGCTGGGCATGGTGGCGGCCAAGGTGCCGGGCCTGCCCATCGACTATACGGTGCTGCTGCTGCCGGTGGTGCTGGTGTGGTACATCCTCACCGAGCTGGGCAGCATTCTGGAGAACGCCGCCGCCATGGGCGCCCCGGTTCCGGACTTTTTGATCCGCGTTCTGGCAAGTGCGAAGGAGACGGTGGAGGATGCCGCCGGAGAGGCGTGAGAAAGGAGGCTGTGACAGATGGCATTGGTGGAAGGAACCGGCGGTGCGGTGAACGGCACCGGATGGAAAAACCAGACAAAGAACCAGAACAAGAACAAGACCCAGACCCAGACCACCACCGCGTCGGCCAGCACCGCCGCGACGGGCACAGGCATCGACCTGTCGCTGCTGCAAAGCATCTATGCCCAGCAGCAGGCTGCGGCGGCGGAGGCGGAGCGACAGAGGCGGGAGGCGGCACAGCGGGCCTATGACCGCAGTATGGCCGCGCTGAACGCCGCGTACAGCGGCCAGATCGAGGCGCTGAAAAACAACTACAACTCCACCCTGGGGCAGCTGCAGAGCGACTATGACCAGGGGGCGGCGGGGGTGGACCGCAACGCGGACAGCGCCCTGCAGCAGGCCTACATCAACCAGATGATGACCCTCAAAAACCTGCCTCAGCAGCTCAGCGCCCAGGGCATCAGCGGCGGCGCGGCCGAGACCACCCTGGCAGGCGTTTACAACAATTACGGCAACAGCCGCAACGAGATCAACACAGCCCGCGGGCAAAACCTGGCGGAACTGATGACCCAGCTGAACGCGGGGAAAAGCCAGGCACAGCAGGCGTACAACTCGCAGCTGTCCGACGCGCAGGCCACGCGTCTTGCCTATGAGATGCAGCTGGAGCAGAACCTGTCCAACGCCGTGGCGGACGCCGCCGCCGTGAACTACGACCGGCAGTTTGACATCAGCAGCGAATACCTCACCCAGGTGGCGAAACTGCAGAGCGAGATGGCCTCCGCCGCCCGCAAAGCGAGCCAGAGCACGATCAGCGCGTCCAACACTCAGCAGACCAAGTCGGCGCAGCAGAGCGACCTGCTGGAACAGGTGTGGCGCAGCGCCTGGAACAACGCGAAAAACGCCGGCGGCAGCCAGGCCGACGCGGTGCAGGCCGCCAACGCCGCGGCCGCCCAGTACATCGTGGAGGGTGTGGGTTCCAAGCTGTTCACCAAATCCGAGGCGAACGGCTGGCTCAAGGAGATCCTGCAAAACCTCACCTGACGCGCCTGCGCTGTACGCGCAGCAAAGAACCCCCGGGCCCTTTTGGGGCCCGGGGGTTCTTTGCTGCCGGGGAAAACGAACCGTCCTGCGCACAGAGGCTCAGGACTGCAGGCTTTGAATGTGTTCTGCCACCCTTGCGTCCTCGCATTTGATGTGGTTGAGCAGCCAGACGACCATCTGCTTGTTGATCTCCGTCATCAGCTGCGGGGTGGCTCCTTCCTCCTTCAGGCGGGCCGCCAGCCTTTCTACCACCTTGATGAAGGTCTCGTGAAAGCGCTTGTGGTTGGCGTAATCCGGATAGCCGTAGCGCACCTGCAACTCTTCCTCGTGAATAAAATGGGTGCGGGTGTACTGGGTCAAAAAGTCGATGGTACCGCTCAGCTCATCCCTCCCTTTGCCGGCGGCGCAGGCCTCCAGCAGCCGGTTGATCGCCTGGATCAACTCCTTGTGCTCGGCGTCGATGAGGGGTTGCCGGTCTCCAGATCTTTCGACCAGGCAAAGGACACCACCATGCCGCCCGAACCCTGCTGTGTGGCCTTTTTGATGTCTTTCAGCACATACATCCGCGCGTCCGCCTGTTCCATGAGCGACTTCACGGTGGGAGATCCCTCTCCGTTTACATAGATAACGCCATAGCTGATGGACATGGGGAATTGCGCGGGCTGGTCCGCAAGGATGCGATCCAGATGTCCCATCTTGTCCAGAATGACCTGGGTCTTGCAGTGGGGGAACATGGCGGCAAACTCATCCCCGCCGATGCGGCAAACCATATCGGTGGAGCGGCTGATCTGCTGCAGCTGCCGGGCAACCGTGCGCAGATATTCGTCGCTGGCGCCATGGCCAAAGTTGTCGTTGGCGTATTTCAGACAGTCAAGGTCGATCATGCAGAAGGAAAAATCTGTTTTTTCCTCCAGCAGCTTTGCCAGATTTTCCAGGCAGAAACGGCGGTTGTGCAGCCCGGTCAACTCATCCACATAGGCAAAGCCCTCGATCTGCTCCTGGTATTTGCGTTCGCTGGTCACGTCCGAGATGATGTGGGCGCACGCCAGTTTCTCGCTCCATTGGATCTCGTAGGTGCGGATCCGAAAGGTCTTGTGGGTCTGGCTGCAATGGTATTCAAAGATATGGCTTTCTTCCGGCGCCTGACCGCAGCGCTGCAGGTGGTCCAAAAACTCCTGATAGCGCCTGCAGCTCTTGCGGGCAGGGTCGGGATTGAAAAGGAACTGCCGCGCGCTCTGGTTGGCATACACGATCTCGCCGGGGTCCTGCAGGGTGACCAGGATCCAGTCCTGCAGCCCGTCCATCACCTACTTCATCAGTTCCACCGATTCCGTGAGCATGCGGGATTGCACCTTCAGTTTGGATTCCCGTTCGGCCAGCTGGCGGATCATCTGGTTAAACGAGGTGGAGAAATCACCCAGGAAATTGACACACTGGCTGTAATCGCCGTTTGCCACCTGGTTTGCCTGCCAGGTGAGATGCCGCAGCGCGGAGTGCAGTTCCTTCAGGCCGCCGGCCAGGAAGTTGTGCCGGCCGGGGGGCGTGGCGTCCAGCTCGCCCACCTGCAGGTGATGCAGAAAGTCGCTGGCTTCCGCCAGGCAATCGCCCAGATAGAAAATGCCATCCTGCAGGGTGGCCAAATCCGGATCCTCCACGCGTTTGTCTTTGGGTACCGGTTTGTTTAATAAAATGGTGCGAAGTTGTTCGACCAGCAGTTCAATATCTTTTTTAGGCATCGTGGGCACACTCCGGTGCTTTCACCTCCGCCTTGAACCGGCAAACGCGGGAGCCGGTGGCCCAGCAATCCACCTCGGTGACCACATAATCTTTTTTTGTGTACACCTTCAGCACGCCTGCGAGGAATCCTTCGTCGTAGTTGCACACCGTCTCGCCCGTGACAGGCAGGCCGGAGCAATCCAGGTCTTCCCCCACGGTGAGCATGGCTTTGCCGGTGGCCGGGTCAAAACTCTCCACACGGAGAATACCGATTTTGCTTTCTTCCAGTACGTTCTGAAGCTGGGCGACAAATTCGTTGAAGGGCAGGTCCAGGTCCAGGAGATGAGCGGCGAACTCCTTGCCCGCCAATTCCCCCGCGCTGCGGAAGATGTCGATCATCTCCTCGTTGCCATAGCGCCGGACCAGTTCGTCTTTAAGAGTGAACTGCAGCAAGCGGTAGATGAATACCGGCATGGTGTCGCCCAGATTCCTTTGCCCGTCGATCACACTGCCAACAGAGTCCCAGGTGAATCTGGTTTCTTCTTCCGGAAACAGATTGAACACAATAATCCCTCCCACGGCTGAATTTGTTATAATGCGAAATGCGGAACCGGCCCGGGACATGCTCCGCGATGACCGGCAGATGTTCTGTGGATTTAATGCTATATTATAGTATAAATTTTCAAGAATGAAAAGGGCAAGCGTAAAACTGCGTTTTTTACCGCGCGTGGCCGTGCCGATCGTCTGCTGTGCCGTGCAGACCCGCCCCGGCGGGCGCCGAAAAATATTTTTGTTCACAGGCCCGCTGTCTTTAACATTTTGCCGCAACGGCACTATAACCAAAATGAAAACCAAACCGATCCGGGCGGCGACACCCGCCCGGGTCCGGG
>DWYI01000070.1 GCA_019118765.1 Candidatus Allofournierella merdavium
AAGCCCTAGAAGGGCATAATACAGACAACGCCCCTCAAGGGGCCACGAATGGGTCGGCCAACTGCATTGCTGACTCATGGCGGCCCCTTAAGGGGCTTTCTTATGCCTTGATATTCTTGCTACCCGTAAACGGGTCAATAAACTCTTTCAGGCTCATCTGGTCCGCAATCTGGTCCTCATCCAGCTGCCTTTTGATGTATTCCTGTATCTGCCTTTTGTTTCGCCCTACCGTATCGACATAGTATCCTCGTGCCCAGAAATGCCTGTCTCCATATTTGTATTTTAGATTCGCGTGTCTGTCGAAGATCATCAGGCTGCTTTTCCCTTTGAGATACCCCATGATTTGTGATACACTATACTTCGGAGGGATACTCAGCAGCATGTGAATGTGGTCTGGGCACGCTTGCGCTTCGATGATTTCTACTCCTTTTTGATCGCACAGTGTTCTCAGTATCTGCCCAATATCTTTTTTGATTTGCCCGTATATTGCCATCCGACGGCATTTCGGTGCAAACACTACATGATACTGGCACCTCCATGTGGTGTGCTGCAGGCTCGCTATATCCTTTTCTCTCATGTAAAAAGACCTCCTGGTTTTTTATTGTTGCAGTTGGCCGACCGCAACTCTATTCTATCAGAAGGTCTTTTTCACTATATAATTTCTTTACACTCCCCGGCACAGCCGGGGGTTGTCTTTGCGCTAAAGCTAACAACACAACGGAAGAAGGCCGCCGGTGCTCCGGCGGCCTTCTTCCGTGACAAAGAAAGAGGCGCATCCGCGCGGCCGAATATGCCGCGCGGATGCGCCCGCTGTGTTTTTCAGGGAGGTTCACTGCCACGCAGGGCCTCAGCTGAAGATGTTGATGAGGATGCCGGCCGCCACTGCGCTGCCGATCACGCCGGCCACGTTGGGGCCCATGGCATGCATGAGCAGGAAGTTGGTGGGGTTCTCCGCCTGACCGACCTTCTGGGACACACGGGCCGCCATGGGCACGGCGGACACGCCCGCGGAACCGATCAGGGGGTTCACCTGGCCGTGGGTGGCCCAGCACATCAGCTTGCCGAACAGCACGCCGCCGGCGGTGCCGAAGGAGAAGGCCAGCAGGCCCAGGACGATGACGAGCACGGTACGGGCGTTCAGGAAGGTGTTGGCACTGGTGGTGCAACCGACCGACAGGCCCAGGAAGATGGTGATGATGTTCATCAGTTCATTGCCGGCGGTGCGGTTGATACGCTCCACCACACCGGATTCCTTCATCAGGTTGCCCAGCATGAGCATACCGATCAGAACGGCGGAATCGGGCAGAATAAGGCTGATGATGATGGTGCACATGATCGGGAAGATGATCTTCTCGGTCTTGGAGACGGTGCGCAGCTGCTTCATCACGATGCTGCGCTCCTTTTTGGTGGTGAGCGCCCGCATGATGGGCGGCTGGATCACCGGCACCAGCGCCATGTAACTGTAGGCCGCCACCGCGATGGAGCCCAACAGGCCCGCCGCCAGGATGCTGGTCACATAGATGGCTGTGGGTCCGTCCGCACCGCCGATGATAGCGATGGCCGCTGCCTCGGGGCCGCTGAACGGCTCGATGGGAGCAAAGCCCAGCATCTCCGCCAGGAAATTGTAAGGGATATGTACGAACTTTGCCATGAAATAGGTGGCAAAGATGCCCAGCTGCGCCGCCGCGCCCAACAGCAGGCTCTTGGGATTGGAGATCAGCGGGCCGAAGTCGGTCATGGTGCCGATCCCCAGGAAGATCAGCGGCGGGTAAACGCCCAACTTGACGCCCAGATACAGCATGTCCGCCAGGCCGCCGTTGTGCAGGATCTCATTGAACATGGGATACAGGCTCGGATCTTCTCCGGCCGGCGCGATGAAATACTGCATATGGATGATGCCGCTGCCGGGCAGGTTCGCCATCAGCATGCCAAACGCGATGGGCAGCAACAGCAGCGGTTCGAACTCCTTCACAATGGCCAGATACAACAGCAGGCAGGCCACCACGATCATGAGCAGGTAGCGCCAGTCCTCGGCGATCCCCATAAAACCGGAATTCTGCCAGATGCTGACGATGGTATCAAAAAAAGCACTCATGGTTCAGCCCCCCCTTAAAACGGCTCGGTGCCGCTCTTTACGCCGGCGGCGCCCCAACTGCCGCGGCCGTCCGCCCGCTTGACGGCGCGGAGCGTATACTTGCCGCCGCTGGCCGACGCCACCGCCGCCGCGATGACCGCCACGATCTCCTCACTGATGCCGTCCTCCACAAGCGGCGGGGCCTCCATGGGTTCCTGCAACTGCGGGGGCTGCGGCTGGCTTTTCGCCGCGGCCTCCTCGGTCGCTTTTTGCTTCTTTTTGCTCAGTGATTCAAACAGTTTGCCCTGCAAATTGATGATAAAAGTCAACAGGATCAACACCAGGAACACCAGAGACATACCGGTGCCCGCAACCACCACAACCGAAGGTTCCGGCGTTTGTGCAGCTCCTGCCGCAAGCAAAACTGCATTCATGAGATGGCCCCCTTTTAAAAAAAGCTCAATTTCCGTCTTTTACATTATAGCGAAAAAAAGCGTGTGTTTCAAGCTTGCAAAAAACATTTCGTTAAAATAATAGCATTTGTGCAAATTTAAAAGGCAAAAGGGAAACCCGGCGCACAGCGAAACTGCAGGCCGGGCATGCTGTTTTATCGGTGGCCCAGGCGGGGCGTGGCGTCCACAAAGCCGCTCTCCAGCTGGTCGCCGATCTCCAGGCAGCGGGCGGTTCCCAGCGCGACGCAGTTGATGGGATCATCCGCCACGCGCACCTTCACCTTGAGCTGCTGGCTCAGGTACTCGTCCAGGCCCTTCAGCTTGGAGCCGCCGCCGGTGAGCACCACGCCGGCGGAATAGATGTCGCCCGCCAGTTCCGGCGGCGTGCGCTCCAGCACCTGATGGGAGGCGACCGCGATCTGCTCGGCCAGAGGCATGATGGCTTCGTACAAATCGCCGGTGGCGATGGTGAGCCGCTGAGGCAGCCCGGTGAGCAGGCTGCGGCCCTTCACCTCCATTTCGGCGGAAAACTCGCAGGGCCGGCAGCAGGCCACCTGCTTTTTCAGTTCCTCCGCCGTACGCAGGCCGATGGCCACATTGAACTTCATGCGCACATATTTCTGGATCTCGTCGTCAAAGGTGTTCCCTGCAATCTTCACGCTGGTGGATTTCACCTTGCCGCCCAGGCTGATCACCGCGATGTCGGTGGTGCCGCCGCCGATGTCCACCACCATGTGCCCTTCCGGCTTCAGGATGTCGATGCCGCAGCCCAGCGCGGCGGCGATGGGCTCGTCGATCAGAAAGACCTGCCGCGCGCCGGCGGCCACCACCGCCTCCACCACGGCGTCGCTCTCGATGCCGGTGATCGCCGCGGGCACGCACACCGCCACCCGGGGCTTGATGAGTTTGGAGTCGTAGACCTTGTTCACAAAGCGGCAGATCAGTTCCTTGGTGAGGGTGTGGTTGGAGATGACGCCGTCCTTCAGCGGGCGGGTGGCCAAAATATAATTGGGGGTACGCCCCACCATGGCCAGGGCGTCGTCGCCCACCGCGAGGACCTGATCCTTGCGGGTGTCCACCGCGACGACACTGGGCTGGTTCAGGATCACGCCCTTGCCCTCCATCGCGATGATGATAGTGGTGGTGCCAAGGTCGATTCCGATGTCATACTGGGCCATAGTTCACACTTCACTTTCTTTGTTGTGTGTTCACGCGGGCGCGCCAGGCCGCCCGCCCACTGCAGGATAAACCGCTCATCGCTGCGTCTGTGCCGCGGTCACGGCAAACACTTCCAGCGCGCCTGCCTTCACCAGGGCCGAGGCGCAGCAGCTGACGGTGGCACCGGTGGTGATCACGTCATCCACCAGAAGAACGCGCCTGCCCTCGATACGGCCGGCGTCCTTCACCCGGAACGCTCCCGCCAGATTGTGCAGGCGTTCCGTCGCGGTCAGGCCTTTCTGGGAATGGGTAACGCGGGTCTTGCAAAGCGCCCTGGTTTCCAGCGGCACGCCCAACGCCCGGGCGAGGGGCCGGGCCAGCAGTTCGGGCGGATTGTATCCCCTGCCCCGCCCGGAGGCGGGCACCGGCACCGCCAGGTCGAAGCGTGCCAGCGGCGGCACGCCGCTGAATGTTATTATACCATGCCGCCAGACGCAATTACAACCGAAAATGACGCGCGCCATCTCCGCGCCCAACTCCTGCCCGTAACAGGCGCGGCCGCCGTTCTTGAAGCGGAGGATGGCCCGGCGCACGCATCCGTCGTAGCGCCACACCGCGGCGGCGCCGGTCAGATTCTTCAACAGGTGTTCGGTGGTGGGAAGGCGCGGCACCGCGAGCCGCAGGCGGGCCAGTTCCCCGGCGCAGTCGGGGCAGGCGGGCAGCCAGCCCAGCACCCGGTCGCAAAAGGGGCAGCGGCGGGGATACACCAGCGCCGCCGCTGTTCGCAGGGCATCCGAGGGTCTCACAGCGACGCCCCCTCCTCCAGCAGCGCGCACAGGCAGCTGTATCGCATGTTTTGGCGCACATTCTCCACCATGGCGCCCAGGACCGGCATCTCGCCGGCAAGGATGCAGAGTTTTTTTGCCCGGGTGACGCCGGTGTACAGCAGGTTGCGGTAGCACAGCTGCCGGGGCACGCTGCTCACCGGCATCACCACCGCCGTAAATTCGGTGCCCTGGCTTTTGTGGACGGTGATCGCATAGGCAATCTCCAACTCCTGAAGGGTGTCCGGGCCGTAGGTGAGTTTCCGGTCCTCCATCTGCACCAGGAGGGTGCGCTGGTGGGCGTCCACCTGCAGGATCACACCCATGTCGCCGTTGAAGGCCCCCACGCCCGACTCGCCGCCGTCCCGCTCATACGGGATCAGGTAGTCGTTGCGCACCTGCATCACCTTGTCCCCCTGGCGGAACAGCCGGCCGCCCAGTTCCAGTTCGGCTTTGCCGGCGGCGGGCGGATTGAGCAGCTGCTGCAGCCGCGGGTTCAGCGCGGCGGTACCCACCGGCCCCTTTTTGGTGGGGCAGAGCACCTGGATGTCCCGCACCGGGTCATAGCCATAGCTCGCGGGCAGGCGGCGGCTCACCAGGTCGCACACCAGCTGCTGGCACTCCATGCCGGCGGCGGGCAGGAAGAAAAAGTCGCTGTCCCGCCCGCCCTTTTGGGGCAGCCGGCCCTGGACGATGCGGTGGGCGTTCTCCACGATCAGACTCTTGGCGGACTGGCGGAAGATATGCTCCAGCCGCACCGTGGGCACCACGCCGCTCTGGATGACCTCGCCCAGGATGTTCCCCGGCCCCACGCTGGGCAGCTGATCCGCGTCGCCCACCATGATGATGCGGCAGCCGTGGCGCAGCGCCGCCAGCAGGCTCTGGAACAGCTTCACATCCACCATGCTCATCTCGTCCAGTACCACCACGTCACACTTGAGCAGGTTCTTCTCGTTGTGGATAAAGCGCAAAAGGCGGCTCTGGGGGTCATAGTCCACCTCCAGCAGGCGGTGGATGGTCTGGGCCTTCTGCCCCGTCAGTTCCGCCAGCCGCTTGGCCGCCCGCCCGGTGGGGGCGCAGAGGGCCACCCGCTGCCCGTCGTGCTGCAGCAGCGACAGGATCGCGTTCACGGTGGTGGTCTTGCCGGTGCCCGGCCCGCCGGTGAGCACCATCACACTGCTGCTCATGGCCGTGCGGATGGCCTGCCGCTGTTCCTGGGCGTAGGCAAAGCCCTGGGCGCGCTCCAGCACGGCGATGCTGCGATCCACATCCGGCGGCAGCGGCACCGGGTGCCGGCTGAGTTCCCACAGGCGGGCGGCGATATCCGTCTCGGCGCTGAGCAGGTCCGGCAGGCAGATGAACTCGCCGTCCGGCCGGGCGTAGCTTTTTACCTCGCCCTCCGCCAGCTGACGGTCCAACTCCTCTTCCGCCTTCTGCGGCTCAACGCCCAGGAATCGGGCGGTGGCCTCCACGAGCCTTGGCCGCGGCAGGCAGGTGTGCCCGTTGCCGGCATTGTGCCGCAGCGCATAGAGAAGGCCTGCCCACACCCGCAGCGAGCCCGCCGGGTCCATCTGCAGTTCGGCGGCGATGGCGTCCACCTGGCGGAAGGTCATGTGCAGCGGCTCGCCGCAGAGGATGTAGGGGTTGCGGCCGATCTCCTCCACCGCGGAGGGCCCCAGGTGGCGATACACCTCCACCGCCCGCACCGGCGAGATGCCGAAGCGGCCCAGGTAGGCCACCGCCTCCCGCACGCCGAACATCCGCCTGAACTCGTTGGAGATGGCCGCCGCCTTTTCCGGCGTGATGCCCCGCAGTTCGGTGAGGCGCAGCGGGTCGTTGGCGATCACTTCCAGGCAGTCGGCGCCAAAGCGCTCCACGATCTTTTTGGCGGTGGCGGGGCCAATGTAGGGCAGCGCCCCGCTGGACAGGTAGGCCAGCGTCGCCGCCAGATCCTGCGGCATGGATGCCTCGCAGCTCTCGGCGCGGAACTGGGGGCCGTGGGTTGGGTGGGTCTCGAATTTGCCGTACAGGGTAACGCTCTCCCCTGCGTTCACCTCGCCCACAGTGCCGGTGACCACATGGAGCTCGCCCCCGGCATTGACCTCGAAGACCGCGTAGCCGGTGTCGCGGTTTTCAAAGATCACATGTTCCACCACGCCCTCCATGCGCAGAAGGTCGTCGGAACGGCCAGGTTCCATCGCGCAAGCCCCCCTTCCCCGTCGGACAATTTTACAGCTATTATACCGCCGGCGCTCTTTTTTGTAAACCGAAGGCGGCGGGGGAACTACGCCTGCGGCAGGGCCTGGGCATACTCCTCGCCGAACATCAGATCGTATTGCAGCAGCCAGTGGTTCTGGAACCACCGCTCCTGCTCCTCGGTGAGGTCGGCGTCGGTGGCGGTGCCGTCGGGCAGGATGGTCACACCCAGGGTGCGGCTGCGGTAGACCGACAGCTGATTGGCCAGGTACCGGAACAGGGGCGGCTCCTCCAGGCCGTACAGTTCCATCAGCACCGGGCTTATTTCATACGCGGCCACCGTGCCCAGATCCACCTTGCCCTGCCAGTAGTTGCTCCAGATCAGCAGCGGCATCTGGTGCAGTTCGGGGCTCTCGCTGTCCGCGCCGGAGGCATACCCCGTGGCGGTGTAGACCTCGTATCCGCTGCCGATGGGGTTGTAATGGTCGCCCCAGAATACCAGGATGGTGGGCTCGTCCACCTGGCTGAAGTAGTCGGTGAGGGTGCCCAGCATGGCGTCCGCCTCCCGCACGCCGGTGGCGAAATCCTGCAGCGCGCCCAGGGTGTTCTCACTGATGCCCTCCGGCGCCTCCAGGATGCCCACCAGTTCCTCCTCGGGGTAGTTGTTCTTGTTGTAGCTGGTGTGGTTCTGCATGGTGACAGCGTGGATGAACAGGGGCTTGTCCTTGTCCCGCTGCTCGTATTCCTGGATGATGCGGCGGGCCATCTCGGCGTCGGTCACAAGGCCGCCCGACCACTCGGTGTCCCGCTTTCTTTCGGGGTCCACGAAGTCCTCCAGCGAGATAAACTCGTCGAAACCCAGGTTCGGGTAGGCGGTGTTGCGGCTCCAGAATTTTGCGTAGTAGCAATGGATGGCCTGGGTGGCATACCCCTGCTCCTTCAGATACGAGGCAATGGAGAACATGGGATGGGTCACATGCTGCTGGAAGGGCTTGCAGCCGCTGGGCAGAAACTCCACCGAAAAACCGGTGAGCGCCTCGAACTCCACATCACAGGTGCCGCCGCCGAAGCTGGGACTGTAAGCCTTGCCGTAGGCGGAAGTCTCCATCAGGCGGTGGAGGTTCGGCGTCACCGACTGGTCAAAGGCCACCCCGTACTGCACCAGTTCCTGCACGTCCCAGAAGGATTCATCCATAATAAAGATGATGTTGGGCTGGGTGACCGTCCCGTCTCCCGCCAGCGCGTAGCTGTTTGCAAACTGCGGGGCCAGGTTCTGGCTGTATGCCTGCCGAACCAGTTCTTCCACGGCTTCCTCGCTGTAGTCTTCCGGCTCATCCACGTCCAGATTCTGCACATTGGTCAAAAAGCCGGCGATCACACCGTAGTTGCGGTAATAGCGGTTTTGCATCCACATGTCCGGCACGATGCCCACCCGGCGGGAACCGGTCGGGCTGAAAAACACAAACACCAGCAATGCCAGCATCCCCGCGCCCGGCGCGGCCCAGCTCAGCACAAACTGCCACAGCGCCCACCGCCGGGGCCGGGGCACCAGGCAGGCAAAGGCGGCCAGCGCCAGGAAAACAAGGCCGCTGACCCACATGGAGGTCTGAAGTTCCAACCCCGCCTTGCCCACCACGTCGGCGGCCTCCGCCCCCTGGGACAGGTCCCAGGGGAAGAAGGGTTCGCCCCGCAGTTTCAGCTTGAAGTATGTAACCGTGGCCGGAACGCACCCGCCCGCACCGCACACCAGCACCGCCAGGGCGGGCAGCCGGGTCAGATTGGCCAGGAACAGGTAGGTGCACAAAATGAGCAGCCAGGTGCAGGCGAAGCTGCCGAAATGCGGTGAAAAATTGTCCGTCCAGAAGGACGCGCTCAGGCTGCCCCGGTGGATCCACTCGGTGCACAGCAGCGTGACGGTGGCCGTGACCGGGGCCAGCAGCCACCAAAAAAAGGAAAGTTTCGCCCGCCAGGGCGCGGTCTGTTTTAACGTCTGCAAGGATCTTTGCCTCCCGGAAAAATTTTGCCGCCGAACTCACTCCAGCAGCCGGGCCAGAAATCCGGCCCGGGCTTTGGGCGCGGCGGGCAGCTGGGTGCGCACGAGGATCACGTCGGCCCCGATGGTGTCGATCTCCCGCCAGGGGATGAACACGTCCTCCTGCCGGCCCAGCAGGCCGAACAACCGCGGCCTTCCCAGCAAGACCAGCCCCTCGAGGGCGGCCGTCTGCGGATCAAAGCGCAGATCGTCCGCCCGCCCGAGGTTCGCGCCCAGCGGCACCTGGATCACATCCTTTTTGCACAGTTCGCTCAGGGTCATGTTTTCCCCCTTTCGGTCTGCCGCAATCAGGAAAGCCCGTACTACAAAACGACACAGATCCCCGATGTATTGCAGCAGTCCAACGTTTTCCTGTTGAAAAGATATGTGTCCAATTTTGTATTTTAGCACAAAATAGTGTATAATGAATAAAACTTTCCAATAAAAAACCTTTCCTCGGGAGGATGCGATCCATGTACAAAAATATCGTGTTCGATCTGGGCGGCGTCGTGGTGGACTTCGACCCCCACGGCTTTCTGCTGGACCGTTTCTACGACGAAACTGTGGAGAACAAGGTGTACGACATCACCTTTGGCAGCGTGGAATGGCGGCAGCTGGACGCGGGCGAACTGGACCGCGAGGCCGGCAACGCCGCCATGCTGCAAAAGGCCGCCGATGCCGGCTGCACCTTTGAGGTGCAGAGCGTGCTGGACGACTGGAGCCGTATGCTCAGGACCCGCCGCAAGACGGTGGATGTGATGAAGCGGCTGAAAAAGATGGGCTTTTCTCTGTACTACCTTTCCAACATCCCGTGGGATATCTACCGGGAGATGCAGCAGCGGGACTTCTGGCCGCTCTTCGACGGAGGCGTGGCCTCCTGCGAGGCGGGCACCAACAAGCCTGATCCCCGCATTTTCCAGCTGCTGATCGAGCGGTTCAGCTTGAACTGCAGCGAGACCATTTTCGTGGATGACAACAAGCTGAACACCACCGCCGCCTATGACCTTGGCATCACCGGCATCCACTACAAGGGCGGCGCCTCCTTCTTGCGGGCGCTGAACGCCTGCGGCATCCCCATCAAAGAGCACCTGCTGTGGTGACGTCCCCGTTCCGCCCAACAGCCCCCTGCCCCGCCGGCCGGGAGAAAATGAAAAAGCAAGCCCCGCAGGTCACAACGATGACCTGCGGGGCTTGTTCTATGATCCCGCCGGCTGTTCCGCTTTTATGCCACGGGCTTTCGCTCCGGCGCCGGCACAAGCTGCTCAAACCTGTCGATCATGGACCGCAAGGTGATGCCCTCCATCGTTTGCCGCACAGCGTCTTCGATCTGATGGTACGGAGCCTGCAGCACCTTGCGGATGTTTTTCGCCACAGGGCACGGCCTTCCCCCGCAGGGATGGATCCCGATCAGGGAGGCGAAGCCCTTCGGCTCCAAAGCAGCGTAGATCTGATACAGCGTGATCTGCGCCGGATCCGCGCACAGCTCCGCGCCGCCGGTCCCCCGCGCAACGGTGATCAGGCCCGCTTTTTTCAGCGCGCTCATTATGTTGCGGATCACCACGGGATTGCATCCCGTGCTTTCGGCAAGAAGGCTGCTGGTCACCTTTGCGACGCCTCTGGCTTCGTAGATGAAGATGAGGCAATGCACCGCTACGGAACATTTCATACTGATCTGCATACAAGGTCCTTTCTCATCGATCCGCCCTCCCGCTTGATGTAATTATTGACATTACAACGAAACAATGGTACACTGCAGAAGATGTAACTCAAACATTTACATCGTTTATTTTATCGGGCTTTGCGAAAAAATGCAAGTGAATCATTGACATCCATTCAGAAAGAGGTCCTGTATAAAAGCGGTACAGATCAACGGCTACTCCAAAACCATCCAGACAAGCCTGCGGGATATCCCGCGGCCGGAACCCGCGGACTCCGAAGTGATCATCCGTGTAAAAGCTGCGGCGGTCAATCCGCTGGAACTTCTGATCCTTTCGGGGCGCGTGAAACTGATCCAAAACTATTCCTTTCCCCTCACGCTGGGAAACGAATGCGCAGGCATCGTGGAGCGGGTGGGCAAAAGTGTGACGGGCATTCAAAAAGGCGACCACGTCTATACCCGCCTGCCGCTGAACAGGATCGGCGCCTTTGCGGAATATGTGGCCGTGGAGCAGCAAGCGGTCGCCAAGATGCCCGCTGGCTACGAATTCGCAACGGCCGCGGCCATTCCGCTGACGGGGTTGACCGCCTACCAGGGGCTGGTGGAGGAACTGGAAGCGAAACCGGATGAGACGGTGCTGATCCCCGGCGGCTCGGGCAGCTTTGGGCAGATGGCGGTGCCCGTTGCGAAAGCGCTGGGGCTCCGCGTCATCGTCACTGGCAACGACCGGGCCCGGGAGCAGATCCTCGCCCTGGGCGCGGACCGATACATAGACTATAAAAAAGAAAACTATTGGGAGAGCTTATCCGGGATCGACCATGTCTTTGATGCGCTGGGAGCGTCGGAGTTCGAGCACGAGTTGTCCGTGCTCCGGAAAGGAGGACGGCTGCTGAGTCTGCGGACCGGCCCCAATCGGGCCTTTGCGGAGCGGCATCGCGTTTCTCTGCCCAAAAAGGCCCTGTTCGCACTGGCCGGCCGCAAATACGATCAGGCCGCCCGCAAACAGGGAAGGAATATCGTTTTATGTTTGTGCGCTCCGACGGCGCGCAGCTGCAAAAAGTGACGGAAATTGTGGAGCGCGCTCATGTGATGCCTGCCGTCGACCCCCATCGCTTCACCCTTGCGCAGGCCGATGACGCCTTGCGGCTGGTGGCGCGGGGGCCTCTCCTGGGCAAAGTGGTCCTGGAGGTCTGACCCGGGCAGCCAGCTGTTTCATCCATATAAGGAGGACCGTTCCATGAAACTGTATGAACTTTGCTTCAGCCCCACCGGGGGCACCCGAAAAGTGACGGATATCCTGGCCGGCGGGTTGGCGGACAGGATCGAGCGGGTGGACCTGACGGACAGCAGGATCGATTGTTCCGCCATTGCGCTGGCGCAGGAGGATGTTGCCGTTATCGCCGTGCCGTCCTACGGAGGCCGCGTTCCGTCCGTCGCGGCAAAGCGGCTGGCCGCCGTTCAGGGCAACGGAGCCCGCGCCGTTTTGGTTTGCGTGTATGGGAACCGCGCCTACGAGGATACGCTGGCAGAACTGCGGGATATCGCAAGGCAGGCAGGGTTCCGGGTGATCGGGGCGGTGGCCGCGATCGCCGAGCATTCCATTGCGCGCCAGTTCGCCTTTGGCAGGCCCGACGATCAGGACGCCCGGCAACTCCGTGAATTCGCCCTGCAGCTCCGTGCCAGACTCTCTGCCGGCGACCTGCCGGAGCCCGTTCTTCCCGGCCATCGCCCCTACAAAAAAGCGGGCGCTGTGGGCATGGTTCCCAGGCCCACAAAAGCGTGCACCCGGTGCGGCGCGTGCGCCCGGGCCTGCCCCGTTCAGGCGATTCGGCCCGACGACCCGAAAAAGGTGGACGGAAAAGCCTGCATCTCCTGTATGCGCTGTGTTGCCGTCTGCCCCCATTCCGCGCGGAAGGTAAATCCTGTTATGCTGGCTGCCGCGGGTCTGATGCTGAAAAAGGCCTGCTCCGACCGAAAAAACTGCGAGCTGTTTTTGTGAGTTTTCAAATATACAAGGACAGGCTGGCGGCCGCCAGCCTGTCCTTTTTGTGTCGTTTCGATCCAGGTCGGTTTCCCCCGCCCCCGCAGCCGGGGCAGGCCGCGGCCAACAGGAGCAAAAGCGCGCAGAGCACAGGAAAAACCGATCGTTTCATGGTTTCTCTCCTCGCTGACAGCTCAAAGCCCAAGGTCCAGACTATTCACCCACTGGGCCACTTCATCCTGGCTCGCGCCGCTGTTGAAGCGGTGCCCCTCCAGCCAGCGGGCGGAGGCAGTCAACGCCTGCAGGTCGTCCAGGCTGCCGTCAATGCCGCTGGAGCCGGAGGTGCAAAAAGGCACAATGGCAGCCTCTCCAAAGTCGTAACGTTCCAGAAATGTGTAAACGATCTTTGGAGCCCGCCCCCACCAGATGGGATAGCCCAGGAACACCACGTCATAGTTCTCCGGGTTTTCCAGCGTGCCGGAAATGGTGGGCCGGGCCGTCGGGTCGTTCTGTTCCTGATTGGCGCGGCAGCTGTCATTGCTGTAGTCAAGGTCTTCGCCGGTGTAAGGCACTTCGGGCACGATCTCAAAAAGGTCCGCGTCCAACACAGCCTGCAGGTTCTGCGCAACGCCCTCTGTATTGCCGGTGGCGGAAAAATAGGCCACCAGCACACGATGCCCTTCATCGGCCGCGGCATCCTCCGACATGGCGGGGACGATGGACACTGGCACAAGGGAAGACGGGCCGGCGCTTTCGGGGTCACTCGTTCCCTGTGAAGTCTGGAGCTGTTCCGGGCCGCTCAGGGCCTGTGTCCCTCCGCAAGCCGCCAATGCGCAAACAAGTGTCATCCCGGTCAGCAGGGCAAAAATTCGTTTCATTCCACTATACCTCCTGTTCATCTCTGTGCGTTTCGGATCTCATGCCGCAGGTAATCCAGCCGCTGCAGCTGATGCTCCTTGAAGTGGATCTCATCCAACGCGGCGCTGCGCTTTTCCTCCAGCATCTGAAGCCGCTGCCCATCGGAGGAATCCCCTTCCAGCAGAAGGCGCATATAGAGCTCCACCTCTTCTGTGGAGAACCCAATGTCGTGAAGCGTCATGATGGTGCTGAGTCGTTCCAGGTCGGTGTCGTCGTATTGCCAGTCGCCCATCACCTTTTTGACCGCTCCGCACAATCCCCAGCTTTCATATTCCCGCAGGACGCCCATTGGGATCTGGTAGCGCTCGCTTGCCTCCTGTATGGTCATGTCGGAACCTCCAAATGAAAAATGCGGGTGCCCCTTGGGGGACGCCCATATTGTAAAGCAGTTCTCAATATATGTCTAATGCTTATTTTGGATTACAAGAAATAGTTAGTAGGCATTTTTTGATGTGCTCCAGCAGAGCGGTCACCGCCGGTGGGACGGTCTCGGTTTTTTTCCAGGCAAGCACCGTGCCGGATTCCAACGCGGGAGACAGGGGGATAAAACGCAGCCCTTCATAGGTGCAGTGCAACTTCAGGGTAAGATACGCCCCGATGCGGGCCCCGGCCAGCAGAGCCATGTTGTAGGGAAGATTTCCCGTTGCGTTCACCTGCAGTTTTGTGGCGTAGGGTCCAAACCAGCGCTCCATCTCCTGCTGGATCAGCTCCCTCCGGGTAAGGATAAGGGGAACTTGCGCCAGATCCTCCGGCGTGACCGCCTCCTTCCGGGCCAGCGGCATGTCCTCGTGGACCAAAACGCCCCACTGTTCCTTCACGGGCATTCGTATGAAGTCATATTTGCTGATATCCACGGGTTCCAGCAAAAGGCCCAGATCCAGCGTGCCGCCCTCAATGCGCTCTTTGGTGTGATCGGCGTTTCCGCTGTAGATTTGATAGGTCACCTGAGGATAAAGCTTTTGGAAGGAGGCCAGCCATTCCGCCAGAACATACATTCCCTCCAAATCTCCGCTTCCAATGGCGATCTCGCCCCGAAGTTCCGGCTCTTTGCGGAACTCCCGGGTGGTTTTCTCCGCCAGGTCCACCAATTCCTGCGCCCGTCGCCGCAGCAGCATCCCCTCGTCCGTTAAAACAATGTGGTAGCGGCTGCGGCGAAAGAGCTGCACACCCAGTTCCTCCTCCAGCTGCATCAGCTGCCTTGAAAGCGTAGGCTGGGTCAGGTGGAGCAGCGCTGCCGCCTTGGTGATATTCTCTTCCCGGGCCACTGCCAGAAAATATTTCAAAACGCGAAGTTCCATTCTGATGATTCCCATAGGTACATTTTCTGAACCGGGTGAATTGTCAGGCACAGAGGCGGACGGCGGAAGCCGTCCGCCTCTGTGTTTTCATGCGAGCAATCGGATGATTGCTTCTTTCTCTGTGATTTCTTTGGTCATGCGCGGTGCGTGGTCGCCCTCCCGCATGGGCGTATCCAGAGCACCGATATCCCGGTACACGATCCGGACGCTCTGGCCGGCGGAGCGGGAGTGCTTCTTCGTCCGCTCCCCGATCTCGATGCGCTGGATAAACAGCCTCAGCAACTGGGGCGTCAGCTCGTCGATGGCGGTGTACTGCTTGGCCTTCTCGATGAAGGCGTCCACATTGGCGACCGAGGCTTTCAGCCGCTCTAACTGCTCCTCCTTCGCAGGGATGGCCGACTCCAGCTCTTTCTGCTCCCCGTTGTAGTCGGCGGAGAGCATCCGGAACTGCTCGTTGGTCACCCGACCCAGCACATTGTCCTCGTAGAGCCGTTTGAACAGGGCGCTCAGTTCTCCGTCCCGGCGGCGCATGGCATCCGGCTCCTTCTGCACACGGTTGATTTCCCGCCGCAGCTCCAGCGTGTTCTTCTGGTTGATGTACTCCGCGAACTGCCGCTCCTTCATCCGGGCGAAGTGGGTCACCCTGCGCAGATCGTCCAGTACGATCTGTTTCAGATCTACCTCCCGGATCTGGTGAGGGGTGCAGGCATCTTTCCCTCGCTTGCCGTAGGTGGAGCACCGGAAGTAATACTGATCCTCCCGCATCTTCTCCGTCCGGCAGAGCACCAGGTACTGTCCGCAGTCGGAGCAGTAGGCCAAGCCAGAGAATAGATTCGGCTCCTCCATGTGCTTGGGCGGGCGGCGCTTGTGGCGGCGCACCTCCTGAACGATCTCCCAGAGCTCCTGCGACACCAGCGGCGCGTGGGTGTTCTTCACCAGGATCTGCTCGCTCTCCGGTCTTTTGATCTGCTTTTTGTTCTTGTAGGAGAGCGTCGTGTGTTTCATGCTGAGCGTGTGGCCGAGGTAAACGCTGTTCTCCAGGATATTTGCCACCGTCTTGCCGCACCAGCTATAGGGGCGAGTCGTGTCCAGGTGGTTGCAGGCTGTCCCGGTAGCCTGGTAGTACTGGTTGGTCGGGTTCAGGATCTGTTCTCCGGTCAGGATTCTGGCGATTTGGTTGGGCCCTTTCCCGGCGGCGCACAGTTCGAAGATCCGGCATACCACAGGGGCAGTCGCCTCATCCGGTATGATCTCCTTGGACTGTGCGTCTTTTTTCTTATAGCCGTATGGGGGCTTGGAGCCAGAACGCTCCCCGCGCTCCGCCTGCATCCTCTTGATGGCCCGCACCTTTTTGCTGGTGTCCTTGGCGTGGAGCTCGTTTGCCCAGTTGCGGATGGGGTTGAAGTCGTTGCTGCTCTCCACCAGGGAGTCCACGCCATCATTGACCGCGATGAACCGGACGCCCTTCTCCGGAAAATAGAGTTCTGTCAGCTGGCCCACCTGCAGGTACTCCCGTCCCAGGCGGCTGAGATCCTTGACGATCAGGGCCTCCACCTCGCCGTCCTCGATCATCTCCACGATTTTCTTCCACCCGGGCCGCTCGAAGTTGGTACCGGAGTATCCGTCATCGGACAGGAACAGGGTATTCTCGAATCCATTGTCCGCCGCGTACTTCTCCAGAAACAGCTTTTGGTTGTGGATGGAATTGGGCTCCCCCTGCCGCTCGTCCTCCTGACTGAGCCGGCCATAGAGGATATTATATTTTTGGCTTGCCATATTCTGTAACCTCCTTTTCCTGGGGCAAGCCGGTATGGGGTAGGGACAGTATACCCCACCGGCTCCCCCAAGTCTACTGAAACATCAGGCTCTGTGGCCCTGATCCGCAAACTCCGCGTCGATCAGGGAGAGCAGCTTGTCCGTAGGCGTCGCTATGGCCTCAGAGGGAAATACGGAGGTCACATGGAACACCTTTCCCCGGATGAGCATCTCCCGCTGGCTCTCCAGGTGACCCCCCCCCCCGCTGCTGATAATTGGTATCCCGGAATGTGGTCATGACTTCCCCACCGCACTGCTCCCGCAGTATTGCCATCTCAGGATGGTAACTGCCCAGAATGCCGGTGTCCCGATATACTTCGTAATCCTTTTTCATATTCGCCTTTCTTCCCATATCAGGGAACGGTTGGCCTCAGTTCATGGTCTGCTGCCAAGTCGGTTCTTCCTCATGATCGTCCTCCTTATGGCCGAGGGCGATCTTTTTCTCTTTTTCCCTGCGAAGGGCTTTCTTATCTGTGTGCTGGTGTGCGGTGGTGGCGTCCCTCACGGGATCAGTGTCCGTACCGCGCTCCAGAGCGCGGCCAAGCCGGACCAGATCGTCCGCAGGACTACCATGCCCACCAGCGTGCCCAGCAAAATCAGGGCCAGCCAGATCAGAACGGACAGGGCTGTCTCCAGACTGGGCGGAGAAACAGAAAGCCCTCTCTTTTTCCCAGCCTGTTTCAGATCCGCCCTCATTTGGGCCACATCCCGCGCCAGCGCCTCCAGCTGGGACTGGGTGGGGAGCTGCCCCGCCTGTCGGCCCAACGCCCGAAGCAGGGCCTCCTGTGCCGCAACGCTGGCCTCCAGGCGCTCCAGCCGGCCGCTGTTGGTGCTCTCCAGTCGGTACAGGGCTATGAGTGCCGCCAGAAGCTCGTCCCATTCCTGTTGAGTCGGATGCGCTGGAGGTATGGGGGCTGACTGCGGCGGCTGGTTCAGCTGTTTCAGTTCTTCCACGGACAATCTCTGCCCGGATCCCGAATTCACGTTCCATGACCTCCTTGGTATACTTTTCCTCATGGAGCCGGTCATCCCGGCACTTCATGCCTTCCGGCGTGGTGTAGGTGATGTTCTTCCGGCCCTCCGTCCAGCGCACCTGGTAGCCTTCGCTCTCCATCAGGGAGATGAATTCCTCGCGGGTTTCGGCGTACCGCATGCACTGGTCGATGGTGTTCATCAGCCGGAACTTCCAGCTCTGTCCTTTGGCGGCGGAGCGGTACTCACGGGTGCCCATCCGTTTCTGCTTGGCCTGCTTTTCAGGCGGAGGCAGGATCTCCAGACCGTGGGCGGCACAGATTTCATCACTGGCCAGCCGGTGGTCCTGGAGGTCGGCGGCGCTCTGGTGGAGTTTCCTGCCGTCCTGAAAGCTGACGCTGTTGACGATCAGGTGGCTGTGCAGGTGGTCGGTGTCTATGTGGGTGGCCACCAGTACCTCAAAGTTGGGGAACTCCCGCTGGGCCAGCTCCAGAGCAATGGCGTGGGCCTCCTGGGGCGTCAGGTCATCCGTTTCTGCAAAGGACTGGACGAAGTGGTAGTACTGCCGCCCGTCGGTTTTGCGGAACCGCTCCTTGGTGAGCAGCATTTCAGAGAGGGCGGACTGAGCGGTGCAGTTCCAGCCGGTTACCAACCTCTGTCCTTCCCACAGCGTTTTTCCGTCCTGCTGGGTGTACCGCAGCACTCCGCCCAGCGCGCCCCGGCCTCCACCCCGGTTCTTGACGGCGGTGAAGGTTGCCATCTCGTCGACACCTCCTCCATATCATTCGCTTCCAGCCTTATCAGCTGAAAGCTCACTCATTCCGGGGCGTCTCCTCTCCCCGCACGACCCGCTTCGCTGGGCTCGTGCGGGGGCCCCATTGCTTACCTCCCGCAGGAGCTGGCGGAGTT
>DWYI01000071.1 GCA_019118765.1 Candidatus Allofournierella merdavium
TTCTGCCGCCCGCCACCTCTGCCACGCTGCACAATCTCTCCACCCTGGGCGTCAGCCTGCGGAGCATGGGCCGGCTGACTGCTCAGACGCAGTCCGCTCGGGGCAACAATTCGCATAATGGATAAAAAAAGAATCCTTTCCGCTTGGTAGCTTGTGCTTTTTGCGTGGTTTCACACGACTAACTCCGTGTGCTATAATACACTCACGATGCGCAGTGCGTGATGCATGGTAAGTCCAATCGCCGCTGCGCATCGTTTTTTACAATACGGTTAGCCATGGCTAACCGTATTGTAAAAAGGGGAGGATTGTATCAGACCGTATCGTTCTACCATAGTTCTCTTGGCTCTGTTGCTTGTCTTGTCCTGCTGCTCGCTGTTTGTAGGTGTGATCGATCTGACGCCGGGCGAGCTTCTGGCGGGCAATTTTGAGCAGCTGGAGATTTTCATCATCTCCCGGCTGCCCCGTCTGCTGGCCATTTTGTGTACCGGCATTGGCATGAGCGTGGCGGGGCTCATCATGTAGCAGCTGTGCAGTAACAAATTTGTGTCGCCCACCACCGGCGCGACAATTTCCTCGGCGCAGTTCGGCATCCTGCTGGCTCTGCTGTTTATGCCGGCCTCCACCCTGTGGAGCAGGGCTATGATATAATAGGCAAAAGAAGGTGAACCGAAATGATCTACGCAACCGGCGATACCCATGGCAACTTCCAGCGGTTTGCGCCCGAACACTTCCCCGAGCAGGCTGGAATGACCAAGGAAGACTATATGATCATCTGCGGAGATTTTGGCGGCGTATGGGACGGGGGCAAGAAGGAGGGGCGCAATCTGGACTGGCTGGAGGATCTGCCCTTTACCACGCTGTTCATCAGCGGCAACCATGAAAACTTCGACCTGCTGAGAAAATATCCGACAGAGGAATGGAACGGCGGAACGATCCAGCGAATCCGGCCTCATGTGATCCATCTGATGCGCGGGCAGGTCTTTGACCTGCAAGGATACTCCTTCTTCGCCATGGGCGGTGCCAGGAGCCATGACATCGAGGACGGCGTTCTGAATCCTAAAGCGCCTGATTTTGAAGAACAATACTGGACCCTTCGCAGAATGGGGGGTCGCTTCCGGGTCAACCACCAATCCTGGTGGAAGCAGGAACTTCCCAGCAAGACGGAGTATGAGGAAGCTCGGCACAGCTTGGAAGGCATTCACTATGAGATGGATTATGTGATTACACACTGTGCCCCAACCAGCATCGTGGACATATTGGGAAACGGTGGATATGTTCACGACCACCTGACCGACTTCTTGGAGGAAGTCAAAGAACGAGCCAAGTTCCACTACTGGCTGTTCGGACATTACCACGACAACAAAATCATCGACGACCGCTTCGTCCTGCTCTGGGAGCAGATGATAAAATTTATAGTAAAAATGGGCGGAAAAGTAAAAGGACAGGGAGGCTTTTGTTTTATGTCGGAAAGAGAAAATATTGTACGCTTATGGTTCAATATGTGGCTTACACAACAAGATTTAGGGATTGATAGTATTTTTGCGGAGGATGTAGTTTATACTGAAAGTTGGTGTCCCCAATATTCTGATCGAGAAACAGTAAAACACTGGTTTGAGGAATGGAATACCCGTGGGAAAGTGCTTGCATGGGATATTAAACAGTTTTTTCATCAGGGTAATCAGACCGTTGTGGTATGGTACTTCAAAAACCAAATGGATAACGGGAAGATTGAAGAATTTGATGGGATTTCTTTAATTGAGTGGACACAAGATGATAAAATTAAGACCTTAAAGGAATTTGGATGTAATCTTAATAATTATAATCCATATCAGAATGGTGATACACCTGAATTTAGGAATGAAAAAACAAATTGGTTTTAAGCTCTATGCCATAAAGAGTATAAGCGATATGTAGTCATAAAGCACAGAAAAGCGCCGGGCGTGGGGGCTGTATGCCTCTGCGTTCGGCGCTCTTTTTTCTTATGCCTGCCCCATCGGGAAGTGTGGCAGTTCTTCCAGCAGCTTCAAAATAAGGTGCTGCTTCATATCTTCGTCAACGGCCAACTCGTCGATCATGGGGGTGTAGTGTTCGATCACTTTATCTTTGGCCCACTTCTCACCGGCGACGGCGGCCTTGATGGTATCAATGTCCAGCAACATTTCCTGTTCGGCCATCGTGTCAACTCCTGTCGTTTTAGTCTTATCACAGCATACCACAGAACCGGCAGGAAAACCAGCGGCGGGAAGATTTTCCTACGCATTTCAAAGCCCGTTTCGGCGGGTGCTGTCCCGGCACTGGATGATCTCGACATATAGCGCCCCGTCCAGCGGGAGAACAGCGGCATGAACAGGAGCGATAAAGAAAAGGACGGGCAAGCTGTCTGGCTTGTCTCTCCTGCATGGAGCTGAATAAATGGAGAATGCCTTATTTCTTTTTGAATTTTGTCACAATCTTATTTACCCATATATCTGCAAATATATCACCTATGGTTGCAAGGAAATCAACTATTAAATCAATCATAATAGCACCTCTTAAATCGTATTTACTAATTTTATTATATTTAAAATCTGTGAACAATTCAATCACAGAAAGCAAGCTATCAACCATGTACTACACTCAAAAATATATAGACCGGGCGAACCAAGCCGACCTTGTTTTGTGCCTGCAATCCCGGGGAGAACCGCTGGAATGCGCCGGACAGGAATACCGATGGAAACGGCACGACAGATTGACCGTCTGGGGCAACAAGTGGTATCGCCACAGCCAGAGAAAGGGCAATAGCGGCGGCCTGCAGAGGGAGTTGCCATGCCGACATGTCTTGTTTTTCAAAAGCATCACCTCTTAAAGAAACTGTACCCGGGCGCTCTACGATCTGGACGGTACGCCCCATGTGCGGGTGGACGAGTACATGAAACGCCGATTGCAAAGTAGACTGATCCGGGCCGTTCTGAACAGCCCATAAGAAAGCGCCGGACGCGGCGGCCTGCTGGCCCTGCGCCCGGCGTTTTCCTATGGGGGGATATTCTACGCATTTCAAAGTCTGTTTCAGCGGGGATTGGAGCAATCCTATTGCCACCTCGTCAAACGTGTGCCAGAAGCCCGCTACGGCGGCCTATTCAGCGGATTAACTGCGTAGCTTGCAGGTATCTTTTCCGCTGCCTTTCGGCCTCTTGCTTCCGGCGCATCCGCACCGCACAATCGGGGCAGTATTTCGCCCGGTTGGATTTCGGTGTAAATACAGCTCCGCACACGGCGCACCGCTTCACGCTGTCCCGGCTCTGGATGATTTCGGCATACAGCGCCCCGTCCAGCGGGAGAACAGCGGCACGAAACCACCGGCACAACAGCGAATAGGAAATGCTCTGGACGCACACACATTCCTCGCCGTCGTCCAGCAAAAGGCAGTTCCCGTCACAGTAGTTGCAACACTCATGCGTCAGCTTCCGCGCCTTGCGGTATTGAGGGTAGTTCATTCTCGGTATGCTCATAGCTCTTGTGCCTGCTCCTTTCCCGGCGTCACCCGCAAAATGCTGTCCACATTCTGCTTGATAATGCCGTATTCTTTCAGCTCTCGCTTGACTTCGCCATACTGTTCATACAGCCGCGCTTTCTGCTTGTCCAGCTCCCGGTACTCGGCTTTCAGGGCGGCCAGATCGGGCAGTCTTGTGATCCCGGCGTCCTTGATGGCCTTTGCCGCAGCCTCGTACAAAATGAGCTGGCTTTCATGTTCGCGCCGGAACGCGGCCTTGTCTTTGGCCTTGCGGTATTCCAGCACCACGGGCCGGAGCTGCTTGTAGGTGGTGAGGTTCTTTATCAGCACCGCCATGTCCCCAATACGATGTTCCACGTCTTTGAGGGCCGCAGCCGCCTCGTCGTTGGCCGCGCTGATTTCCGCGACCTTGCTTTCCAGCTCGGCATATTGCTCTATGCCATGCTCGGTAAGAAAGTTCACTGTCTTTGCGGCCTGCTTCAAATTTTGGAGCTTCGCCCAACGTGCATAGCCCGCGCTTTGCTGGGCTTTGATGTTGTTCTCCAAGTCGATCCGCAGTGTGATACCCTTGCGCTGCCGGTTCGGGCCTCTGTCCACGGCCAGCCCCTTGATCCGGCGGTTGATGGCTTCCTCGGTGTAGCTCTCGCCCAGCGTCTTGCAGCGGGTGAAGCGTTCCTGTCCGGGGGCGCGGAACGAGATAAATTTGCCCTGCTTGATCTCATAGCCCTGCGCCGCCATGAGCCGGAGAAAATCGTCAAAGTCTTTGGCCTGCGGGATTACGGCGTCAATGGCAGCTTTCAGTTTGGCTTTCCAGCTCTTGCCCTTGCGCCCGGCATCCCATTCCGCATAGCTCTTGCCCTTATCCCGGCTGGGCTGTACCACGGACAGGCCGTTTTCCCGGCACAGCCGGTCACTGGTGCGCCGGATATAGGCATAGCTCTGCCGGTTGGAATTGTACTTGCGGTGGTTCACCATAAGCTCTGCACCCGGACGCTCTATGACGAGGACGGCTATCCCCATGTGTGCGTGGACGAGTACATAAAGCGCCGACTGGAAATCAAGCTCATTCATTCCATCGTCAAACAAGAGATTTGACGAGTGGCCCCCGGCAGCACGGAACGTCTTACCCTTTCCGCGATCCGGCATTTCTCCGGGTGGCCCCTGACAGCTCCTTGACAAATATGCCCGCAAGATAACGGCGGCGCATCATAGGGCAGCGGACACATTCTGCAATTTCCGCGTCGGCGTGGTGCGCCATGACCTCATGAGCTGATCTTCTAAACTATATACATCCTTTTTCTTCCTTGCAGCGCAAAGGCCCCGGCGACCATCGGTCGCCGGGGCCTTTGCCTTTTTTAACCGGTGCGCACGCCGGTGCGGGTCTGCTCCACGATGCTGTCCATGATCTCCCGGGTGAGGCTGCCGGTGACATAGCCGAAGACGTTGCCCTCGGTGTCGATCATGAAGGTGGTGGGGAAGGCGCTGATGCCGTACTGGGAGAAGATCTCCCCCGTCTCGTCCATCACGGTGGGGTAGGTGTAGCCCTTTTCCGCCAGCCAGTCGCCGATCTCGGCGGCGCTCATGCTGTCGGCGTTGCCGGGCCGCTCGGGGTTGGAGGGGTTGGCCACCCCCAGCACCACCACCTCGCCGGTGTTCTCGCCCCAGTCCTCATAGAGCTGCTGGATCTCCGGCATCTCCCGCTGGCAGGGGCCGCACCAGGTGGCCCAGAAATTCAGGAACACCACCTGGCCCTTGTAGTCCGACAGGGTGTGTTCCTCGCCGTTCTGATCCACGAGGGTGAAGTCCGGCGCGGGGGGCAGTTCGTCGGCGGAGGAGCCGCTCTCCCCCTCGCTTGCGGGCGCGGAGGCGGACCCGCCCGCGCCGCCCGAAGCGGCCGTGGAGGAGCCGTCCTCCTGCGCCGGGGCGCTCTGGCTGGCGGTGGTCTGGTTGCCGCCGCTGCCCAGACCGCTGAGGTAGGCGGTGAAGCCGTTCATCCAGCCGGTGAACATCATCACGCCCATCAGGATGAGCAGCACGCCGCCCGCCCGGGCGGTCCACCTGAGCCAGCCGGTGTGGCGCTTGAAGAAGGCCAGCACCTGACTGGTAAACAGGCCCACCGCCAAAAAGGGCAGCACAAAGCCCAGGGTGTAGACCCCGATGAGCACAAAGCCCATTCCCCGGGTGGCCGCGCTGGCGGCCATCAGCAGCACACTGGTGAGGGCGGGGCCGACGCAGGGCGTCCAGGCAAAGCTGAAGGTAAAGCCCAGCACCAGGGCGGTGAGGGGGCTGGTGCCCCATTTTTTCGGGTCAAAGGGCAGCCGCCACTCCCGCTGCATGAAGCGGCTCTCCAGAAAGCCCAGCTGCGCCAGGCCCAGCAGCACGATCAGGATGCCGCCGATCCGGGCGGCCAGCGCCCGGTTTCCGGTGAAGAAGCGGCCCAGCTGGGTGAAGCCCAGCCCCAGCACAAAGAAAGCGAAGCTGATGCCCAGAATGAAGAACAGGGTGTTGCGCAGCGTCAAGAGGCGGCGCTGGCGGTCGTTGAGTTCTTCCGCGGAGGCGCCCCCCGCAAGATAACCCAGATACAGCGGGATAAGCGGCAGCACGCAGGGCGAAAAAAAGCTCAGCAGGCCCTGGGCGAATACCGCCAGCGCCGAAACGCCGGTCTCCACGGTGAATCCCATAAAAGCACTCCTTCCTCTGCTCTGCCCGGCCGGGCAGTATAGTATTGAACAGATGATACCACAACCGGGGCCCGGCTACCGTAGCAAAGTCACACAAGGGGCGGGCGGCGGAGCGAAGAAGGCCGCCCGCCGAACGGGGCCCCCGGGCGGTGACGGCCGGCCCGCGGCGGTCGCAAACGGCGGGAGAGCCCCCACCGGCCGAAAGCCGGCCCGGCTGCCCGCGGCACAGGAGATCCGCCCTCCGCACCTTTTGCGCGGGCAAAGACAGGGCTGTGCAGGCAAAAGCGCCCCCGGCAGGCAAGCTGCCGGGGGCGCCGGGGAATGTGCTTGTTTACTTGTCGGCTTTTTTAGCGGCGGGTTTCGCAGTCTCGGCCTTCTTGGCGGGCTCGGCCTTGGCGGCGGGCTTCGCGGTCTCCGCCTTCTTGGCGGGCTCAGCCTTGGCGGCGGGCTTCGCAGCCTCCGCCTTCTTGGCGGGCTCGGCCTTGGCAGCGGCTTTCTTGGCGGTGGCGGCTTTCTTCACCGCCGTTTTTTTGGCGGCCGGCTTTTTGGCGGCGGGTTTCTTCTCCGCCTTGGGGGCCTCCTCCTTCACCGCCGCGGTCTTGGCAGCCTTCCTGACGGGCTTTGCCTCGGCCACAGTCCAAGTCTGGTTTTCGCCGCCCACGTCCTGCCAGATCTGCAGGCGGGCGCCGTTCTCCTGGTTCATGCCCACCACGTCCAGGCACTTGCCGGACAGGTTGGACTTAATCTTCACCCGGCCGTCGCCGGTGGACTCCAGCACCCACAGCTGGGTGGAGCCGCTGGCGCCCTCCCACTGGTGCACCCAGGTGCCGTCCACCACGCCGCCGGCGATCAGGTCCAGCATCTTGCCGGTGAAGCGGTTGCAGATGCGGTAGACACCGTCGCCCGCGCGCACAAAGCTCCACTGCTGCCACTCCTCGCCGGCATAGTCCCACAGCTGGATGGCGGCGCCGTTTTCGGTATTGAAGTCGGCGACCTCCACCACCTTGCCATTGGCGGCCGCGATGGTATAATATTTATCAGCACTGATCACGGTTTGAGCAGTCTTTTTCATAGCGAATGTCCTCCATTCTTTTCACACATTCCACCATTGGAAACCCTGGAATTTATTATAGCACCACCGCGAAATCCGTCAAGCAAATCGGCTCAAAATGCGGATTTGCGACGTAAATCGCACCATGAAAGGGTCTTTTTATGAGATACGATCGCATTCGAACGGCCGTTTTCCTCTCCCGGGAGAACCGCTTTTCCGCCACCGTCCTGCTGGATGGCGCGCCGGTGCGGGTGCATGTGAAGAACACCGGCCGCTGCGCCGAGTTGCTGGTGCAGGGCGCGACGGTGTATCTGGCGGCGGCGGAAAACCCCGCCCGCAAGACCGCCTGGGACCTGATCGCCGTGGTAAAGGGCGGGCTTCTCATCAACATGGATTCCGCCGCCCCCAACAAGGCCGCCGGCGAGTGGCTGGCCGCCGGGGGCCTGGGACAGCTGGAAGAACTGCGGGCGGAGTACACCCTGGGAGATTCCCGCTTTGATTTTTACGCCCGGCGCGGCGGCGCGCCGCTGCTGGTGGAGGTGAAGGGCTGCACCCTGGAGACCGATGGCATCGCCGCCTTCCCCGACGCGCCCACCCTGCGGGGCTTAAAGCATGTGCGGGAACTGGCCGCCCTTGCGGCAAAGGGCTGGCAGTGCTGTGTGCTGGTGGTCATCCAGATGAAGGGGGTGCGCCTGTTCCGTCCCAACTGGGTCACCCAGCCCGCCTTCGGGCTGGCGCTGGCCGAGGCGCAGGCCGCCGGGGTGCGGCTGCTGGCCATGGACTGCCGGGTCACGCCCGACAGCATGGAACTGGACGCGCCGGTGCCCATCGACCTGACCCCGCCGGAAGGAGTGTGAACCATGGCCGTTGCCCAAAAGACCCGCTACCGCTGGCTGGACCTTCTGCGCGGCGCGGCGGTGGTGAACATGGTGGCCTTCCACTTTTGCTACGACTGGTTTGAGGTGTTCGCCCGGCTGCCGGGCTGGTATTTTCTCTGGCCCAGCCGGCTGTGGCAGCAGGCCATCTGCTGCACCTTCATCCTCGCCTCCGGCTTTTCCACCTGCCTTGGCCGGCGGGCGCTGCGCCACGGCCTCATTCTGAACCTGTGCGGCTTTGGAGTGAGCGCGGTCACCCTGCTGGCGCTGCCCGGCGAGGCGGTGCGCTTCGGCGTTTTGAACCTGCTGGGCTGCGGGGCGCTGCTGGTCTGGGCGCTGCGCCCGGCGCTGGAAAAGCTGCCCGCCGCGGCGGGCCTTGGGGGCACCCTTTTCCTCTTTGCCCTCACCCGCCACCTGCCCGAGGGGTATCTGGGCCTGTTCGGGCTGTGGCGGCAGCCGCTGCCCGCCGGGCTCTACCGGTGGAACGCCCTGGCCTTTCTGGGGCTGCCGGGCCCCACCTTTTCCAGCAGCGACTACTTCCCGCTGGCGCCCTGGTCCTTCCTCTTTCTGGCGGGGTGGTTTATCTGCAGGCTCGCCCGGCCGCGGCTGGAAGGGTTTCTCCCCCGCCTCGCCTTTCCGCCGCTGGAGTGGGCGGGGCGGCACAGTCTGGCGGTGTACCTCGTCCACCAGCCGGTGTGCATGGCGGTGTGCTGGCTGCTCGCCCTTGTGCTGTAAAAAATAAGCGCGGACACGCTTTGAACGTGTCCGCGCTTATTTTTTACGCGTTGACGATGAGATAGGCGGTGTAGGCCAGGTAGGCCAGCAGCCCCGCCGCGCCCATGGCTTTGGTCATGCGGCCCTTGATGCGGCACCAGATGAAGAGCGCCGCGGTGAGCACCGTCATGATGATGCCGTCCACCAGCACGCCCCGGGCGCTCTCGATGGGGGACAGGGCGCTGGAGGCGCCCAGGATGAACAGGATGTTGAAGATGCAGGAGCCCACGGCGTTGCCCAAGGCAAGGCCGCTCTCCCCCTTGCGGGCGGCCACCACGCTGGTGGCCAGTTCCGGCAGGCTGGTGCCCACCGCCACGATGGTGAGGCCGATCAGCGTCTGGGAGAGGCCCAGGGCCGCGGCAATGGCGCTGGCGCTGTCCACCACCAGGTCGCCGCCCCAGATGATAGCCACCATGCCCAGCAGGATGAACAGGATGCATTTGGGCAGGCTGATCTTCTCATCCTCGTTTTCCGGGGTGCGGGCGCTGAGGGCCTGGGCCACCGTGAGGGCGATGTAGGCGGCCATCAGGCCCAGCATCACGATGCCCTCCCAGCGCTGGAGCACGTCGTCCCACATGAAGAACACCAGCAGGGCGCTGGCGCCGATGCAGACGGGGAAGTCCCGCACCATCAGCTCCTTGTCGGGCACGAAACTCATCATCAGGGCGCACAGGCAGGCCACCACCATCAGGTTGAAGATGTTGGAGCCGATCACGTTGCCCAGGCTCAGGCCGTTGTTGCCGGTGAGGCCGGCGGTGATGGACACCGACGCCTCGGGCAGGCTGGTGCCCATGGCCACCACCGTGAGGCCGATCACCACCCCGGGCACCCGCAGCAGCCGGGCCACGCCGGAGGAACCGTCCACAAAAAAGTCCGCGCCTTTTACCAGCAGCGCAAAGCCGATCACCAGCACAAGGCAGTTCATAAGCATCTGCATTCCTGTTCAGACATCCTTTCTTATGCGGGCGGCGGTCAGTCGTCGTCGCCCACGTCGATCTTTTTCAGGGGTTTGCGGAACATGAGGTCATAGAACACCGGCACGATGAAGAGGGTGAGCAGGGTGGCGTAGCCCAGGCCCCCCATGGTGACCAGCGCCATGGGGCGGGAGAGTTCCGCCCCCATACCGGTGCTGAAGGCCATGGTGGTCATGGCCAGAATGGTGGTGAGGGCGGTCATCAGGATGGGGCGCATGCGGGTCTTGCCGGTCTCGATCAGCGCCGCCCGCTTCTCCATGCCCTCCAGCCGCAGCTGGTTTGCGTAGTCCACAAAGACGATGCCGTTGTTCACCACCACGCCCGCCAGGATCAAAAAGCCCAGCATGGAGATGACCGAGAGGGGCAGTCCCGCGATCCACAGCGCCCCCAGGCCCCCGGTGAAGGCCAGCGGCATGGTGAGCATCACGATGAAGGGCCCCAGCAGGCTTTGGAACTGGGCCACCATGATCATGTAGATGAACACCACCGCCAGCAGGATCATCAGCACCAGGTCCTGCATGGCCTGGGCCACCGTCTGGGTCTCGCCGCCCACCTCCAGGGTGTAGCCGTCGGGCAGGGCGTAGCCGTCCAGCATGGGCTGGATGTCCCGGCTGATGAGGGTGGCGTTGTAGCCCTCCTGCACCGCCGCGGTCACCGTCATGTAGCGCTGCTGGTTCTCCCGGTTCACCGCCGCCAGGCTCAGATCGTCCTTCAGGGTGGCGAACTCCGAGAGGGTGTGGGTCTCCGTCTCGGCGTCGGGGCCGGTGCCGGCCACCTCGAACTCGTAGTTCATCAGGGTGTCCCGGTCAAGGCGGCCCCGCTCGTCCACCACCACCACCTCATAATCGTCCGCTCCCACGTTGAGGGTGGTGGAGGTGGTCTCGGTGGTGAGGGCCGCGGCCAGTTCGCTGTAGATCTGGGCCACCGTCAGCCCGCAGCCCATGGCGGCGTCCTTGTCCACCACCAGCCGCAGCTGGGGGGTGCCCTCCTCCTGGCCGTTGGTGGGCTCCTCCAGCCCTTCCACTCCCCGGAGCATATCCATCAGGTCGTGGGTGATGCGGTTGAGCTCGTCCACGTCCGGGCCGCGCACGATCAGTTCCACGCCGCTGCCCCCCAGCACCGAAAGGTCCATGCTGGAGGTGGTGACGTTCATCTCGCAGCCGGGCAGCTGCGCCGAGAGGGCGGTGAGCCGGTCGGAGACGGCCTTGCTGTCGGCGGTCTCGTCCAGCACCAGATAGAAGCTCATGCTCTGCACCGTGTCAGAGGCCGTGCCGCCGCCAAAGCCCATCAGGCTCATGCCGGTGCCGCCGTCCATGGCTCCCACCGTTTCCACCCCGTCCACACCCTGCATCAGGGCCATGGCCTCATCGGTGAGGGCGTAGGCGTCGGCGCGCTTGGTGTCCTCGGGCATCACCAGGGTGGCGCTGACCTGGTTGGCGCTCATGTTGGGGATGAACTCCATGCCCATCCGGGTGGTGTGCCAGACGCACAGCGCCAGCAGCGCCGTGGCCAGGGCCAGGGGCGCGATCTTCACCCGCAGGCAGAAGTCCAGCGCGCGGCCGTAGACCTCCAGCACCCGGTCGAACCAGGGATGGCGCTTTTCCTTGCTGGCTTTCAGCAGGGTGGCGCTGAGGGTGGGCACCAGGGTGAGGGCCACGATCAGGCTGGCCATCAGCGAATAGGCGATGGTGAGGCCCATGTCCTGAAAGAGCTGGCGGGTGAGGCCCTGGGTGAAGACGATGGGCAGGAACACGCAGACGGTGGTGAGGGTGGAGGCCGCGATGGCCCCGCTCACCTGCACCGCGCCCCGCACGGCGGCCCTGGCGGCGGGCATTCCCTGTCCCCGCAGGCGGTAGATATTTTCCACCACCACGATGGAGTTGTCCACCAGCATGCCCACGCCCAAAGCGAGGCCCGAGAGGCTGATCATATTCAGCGTGACGCCGGTGAAGTACATCAGCACCACCGCGAACATCAGGCTGATGGGGATGCTGAAGGCCACCACGAGGGTGGGGCGCAGGTCTTTCAGGAAGAGCGCCAGCACCAGGATGGCCAGCACCGCGCCCCAGCCCAGGTTGGAGAGCACCGAGTCCACCGTCATCTGGATGTAGACGCCCTGGTCCATCAGGGGAGTGACGCGCAGGCCGGGGTACTTGGCCTCCAGCTCTTCAATGGCGGCGTTCACCGTCTTGGACACCTCGCTGGTGGAGGCGGTGGAGGCCTTCTGGATGCTCACCGCCACCGCCGGGTTGCCGTTCATCCTGGCGTAACTCTCGCCGGAGTTGTCGATGACCGTAACGTCCGCCACGTCCGAGAGGCGCACATCGCCCACATCCCCCGCGTCCATGTGCAGCAGCAGGGCGTTCTCCACCTCCTCCACGCTGGAGAAGGCGTCGCCCACCTTGAGCAGGTACTGGTCGTCGCCCTGGTAGAGGTAGCCGGCGGGCATGGCGAAGTTCTGGGCCATCACCAGGCTGGAGACCATGTCCTTGGTGAGCAGCTTGCTCACATCCGCCTGCTCGATGGCGGCGGCGCGGGCGTCCTCAAACTGCTTCTGGGCGTCCTCCAGCTGGGCCTCGCCCTCCTCGAGGGCGCTCTCGGCGGCGGCCAGCTGGGCCGAGGCGCTGCCAAAACCCGCCGCGGCCAGGATCTTGCCCTGTTCCAGCTGCTTGTAGGCCTCCCGCGCCTTTTCCACCCCGGCGTTCGCCTGCTCGGCCATCACCTTGGCCGCCATGAGTTCGGTGCCGATGTCCGCCAGGGCGGCGTCCAGTTCGGCCACCCGGGCGGGGGCGTTCAGCGCGCTCAGGAACTGGGCGCGGGTCATGTTGGCAAAGCCCTCCGGCAGGGTGCCGGCGGGCAGGCTGCCCGCCACGCCGCTCCACAGCACGGTCCACACCTCGTCGGAGATATAGGTCTCGATGAAGGTCGCGGGCTGGGCCAGGGCCGCTGCCCAATCCGCCTCGCTCACCTCCGCCGGACGCGTCACCAGTATCGTGCCGTCCGCGCCGGGGGTCACGGCGGCCGCGGCAAGGGCGCCCGCCATCATGTTCAGCTGGGGCTGCATGGCCGCCGCCTGCTCCATCCCCTTCTTTTCCGCCTCCAGCGCGGCCTTGCTGGCCTCCAGCGCGGTCTGCTGGCTGGCAAGGGCCTGCGCCTGGGCAATGGCGGAGTCCAGCTGGGCGCTGGCGTCGGCCAGTTCGGCGGCGGTGTCCTTCTGCCGGGTCTCCAGGGCGGCCTTGCCGCTCTCCAGTTCAGCGCGGCCGTCGGTCACCTTTTGCTGTGCCTCGTCCAGTTCCGCCTTGGCGTCGGCCAGTTCCTCGTCCACGCTGGCCAGCACCTTGGTGTTGATGGCCTCGATCTTATCCTCATTGAGGCGGATCTCCACGCTCTTTTCCACCAGGCCGGTGCCGCTGACGCTGGCCACCCCCGCCTGCCGTTCAAAGGCGGGGATGACGGTCTCGGAGGCAAAATCGGTGAGTTCATAGACGTCCATGCCCTCCATGTCCACCGCGGCGATCATCACCGGCAGCATATCCGGCGAGATCTGCAGCAGCATGGGGTTGCCGGCGGTATCGGGCAGGGCGCCGCGCACCTGATCCACCGCGGTGGACAGGTTGACCATGGCGCTGTCCATATTAGAGCCGTCGTCAAACTCCAGCACCACCGTGCTCACGTTCTCCGCGGAGGTACTGGTGACGCTGGTCACCCCGTTCACAGTGCCCAGACCCGCCTCCAGCGGGGCGGTGACCTGGCTCTCCACCTGTTCGGGGCTGGCGCCGGGCATGGTGGTCACCACCACCACATAGGGCAGTTCTATGGCGGGCAGCAGGTCGGTGACCATGTTCAGAAAGCTGATCACGCCCAGCACGATCACCATCACCACCGCCACCACCACGGTGTACGGCTTTTTGACGCAGTATTTTGACATAAGGCTCCCTCTTCCTTTTGTGGGGCGCGACCCGCGCCCCCGACACACAAATTACAGTATATCCCCTTTGTCCGCAAAAGGCAATCGCCCGCGGGCAAAGTTTGCCGCCGGTTGACGAACGTGGTATGATGAAAGGGAAAATATACGATCGAATGACCGCGGAGCGCCGCGCCCCCAAAGGGCGCGCCCGTCCGCCGCCGATGCCGGGAGTGGCTGCGCGCCGCCCCCGGCGCCGGTTTTTCCAAGGGGGTATCCGATATGCAGCAGTCCGCCGGGGCGGCAAACGCCCAGTACATCCGAATGACCCAGACGCCCATTCCAAAACTCATCACCACCCTGGCCGCCCCCACGGTGGCCAGCATGCTGGTGAGTTCCATCTACAACCTGGCCGACACCTTCTTCGTGGGCCAGCTGAACACCAACAGCGCCACCGGCGCGGTGGGGGTGGTGTTCAGCCTGATGGCCATTCTGCAGGCCTTCGGCTTCATGGTGGGCATGGGCTCCGGCAGCATCATCAGCCGGCTGCTGGGCCGGCAGGAGGGCCAGGCCGCCAGCCACATCGCCTCCATGGGCTTTTTCACCTCGCTGAGTTGCGGCGCGGTGCTGGGCGTGAGCGGCCTTGTTTTTCTCCAGCCGCTGATGCGGCTGCTGGGCGCCACCGAGACCATCCTGCCCTACGCCTGCGACTATGCGCGATACATCCTGCTGGCCGCGCCGCTGATGTGCTCCAGCTTCACCATGAACAACATGCTGCGCTACGAGGGCAAGGCCGCCTTCGCCATGATCGGCCTGACCACCGGCGGCATCCTGAACATGGCGCTGGACCCGCTGTTCATCTTTGTGTTCGACATGGGCATTGCCGGCGCGGCGCTGGCCACCGCCCTCTCCCAGTGCGTGAGTTTTTGTCTGCTGCTGGCGATGTTCCTCACCCACAAAAGCCAGCTGCGGCTGTCGGTGCGGCTGATCGGGCGGGATCTGCCCGGCCTGCGCAACATCCTGGCCTGCGGGCTGCCCAGCTTTGCCCGGCAGGCGCTGGCCAGCGTGGCCACCGCCCTGCTCAACTGGCAGGCGGGCCAGTGCGGCGGCGACGCCGCCGTGGCCGCCATGAGCGTGGTGGGCCGCATCTTCATGTTCGTGTTCGCAGTGATGCTGGGCATCGGCCAGGGCTTTCAGCCGGTGGCGGGCTACAACTACGGCGCCGGAAAATTCGGCCGGCTGCGCCAGGCCTTCCGCTTCACCCTGCTGCTGGGCGAGGGCTGCATCTGTGTGGTGGCGCTGGGCACCTTCATCGCCGCGCCCTGGCTGATCCAGGCCTTCCGCAACGACCCCCAGGTGATCGAGATCGGCGTATTCGCCTGCCGGCTGCAGTGCTGCGCCATGCTGCTGGTGCCGGTGGGCACCTGCGCGAATATGCTGTTCCAAAGCACCGGCCAGAGCGCCGCCGCCACCTTTTTGTCCAGCCTGCGGCAGGGGCTGTATTACCTGCCGGCCATGCTGGTGCTGCCGCTGGTGATTGGCCTGCGCGGGGTGCAGGTGGCTCAGCCCTTGGCGGACGTGCTCACCTTCTGCACCAGCGTGCCCTTCCTCATCCGCTTCTTTGCCCAGCTGCCCCGGCAGGACCGGGAATGACCCCGGGCACCCATCGTCCGCGGCCCTTCGGGGCCGGGGGCGTTTTTTATTTTTCTTCCTTTAAAAGGGCGTCCAGGGTGTAGCGGCCCTTGTTGGCCGTGTCCTTGCCGTACTGGATGGCCCGGGTGGGGCAGGCGTTGATGCACCGCAGGCACTGCCAGCAGCCCTCGCCCCAAACCGGGCGGCCCTCCCGCATGGTGATGACGCCGGCGGGGCAGTCCTTCGCGCAGAGGCCGCAGCCGGTGCAGGCGTCGGTGGCAAAGAAGGGCTTGGCGGTGCGGGCGAAGTGGTTGAAGCCCCAGTTCACCATGCCGGACTTGAGGGCCGCCATGCCGCCCTCCTTCACCCGGTACACCGTTTTCCGCTCCTTCACTTCCTCCGCCAGCCGGGCGATCTGGCCGCGGGCGGCCTCCACCTTGGCGCGGGCGGTGGCCTCGTCGTCCACGTCGGCGCTGCCCACCATATAATTGTTGGGCATCACCAGGCTGTAGGCGCTGTCCAGCGGAAAGACCTTTTCCAGCCCCTTCATGGCCTTGCCCGCCTCCTCGCCGCAGGTGCAGACGGCGAAGGTGAAGGCGCCGGCGGCCGGGCGCAGGGTTTTGGCGAAGTTCAGCATCGGCTCCGCCGGGCCCCAGGCGTAGATGGGGAACACCAGCCCCACCTGCTTTTCCCCCGCAAGGTCGGGGGCGCGCTCCATCCCCACGATGTCCACGGCCTCGTCGCCGGTGAGGGCCGCGATCTGGCTCGCCGCCCACCGGGAGTTGCCGGTGCCGGAAAAATAAAAGATCATTTCTCCTTCTCCTCCTTTTGATGTGCCGTCCGGGCGGCCTCCACCACCTTGCGGTAGGGGCCCACCATCGCCTCGGTCATCTTTCCCTTTGCCTTCTTCTGCACCGCCGGCACCGCCAGCAGCGCCCCCACCAGCTTCATCTGCAAAATGCGCTTTTTCTGCTTTTGGGGGAAGTCGTAGATGCCGTGCGCCTTGTAGAACTTGTGGTCCGCCTTCATGAAGCCCTGCATCACATAGATCAGGTCCCGGAAGATCTTCATGCCCCCCACCCCGTAGAAGTTGGCGGGGCGGGTGAGCTTTTTGTCCAGCGCGAAGGCCAGGTTTTCCGCCAGGGCGGCCACGTCCGCCGCCGTGTCCCCCTCGTCGGTGGCCACGCCGGCCAGGTAGCTGCCGCCCACCTCGGCCCGGGCCTCCACCACCATCCGCAGGTTGGGTTCGCACCGGTAGTCGCCCCGGATGAGGTAGGCCACCGGCGTGCCCCGGGTGACGGTGCGGTGGCCGTTGCAGAACTGCCGGTCGTCAAAGCACTTGAAGCGGGCGCCGGCGGAGTGGCCGCGCACCGCAAACGCGTAGACAAAGGCGTCGGCGGTCTGGATGGTGCCCCGCAAAAAATCGTCGAACCCGTCCTTATAGACACATTTGCCCGTGACGGCGCAGTTCATGCACCCCAAACAGCCGCCGGCAAAGGGAAACTCCCTCAGGTCCACCACCCGGCTTTTGTACGGCAGGGCGGCCCGGAAGTCGGCGATCATGGCGGCGAGGCCCTCGTCGCCGGGCGTGCTGTCGGTGACGATCACCACGTCCTTTTCCCCGCTCTTGGGCGTATCCGCAAGGCAGGCGCGATAGTCCGACCGCGGTGTGCCGGGGGCGGCAGGAGACGGCGTGACGAACAGGCCGTGCCCGCAGGTGAACATCAGCTGGTCGAAGAAGTCCCGGGCCTGCCGCCGCCCCTCCGCGCTGAGCAGGTCCTCCATGTCCGCCGAGAGGCCCCGCACCACCTTCATCCCCAGGTCAAAGCAGTTCTCCTCCACCCAGCGGTGGGCGGTCACGTCGTAAAAATGCTTGGAGGTGGTGATCTGGCTGGCGAACTTGCCCGTCAGGTCCACCCCGCTGGCCTTCACCAGTTCCACAAACCGGTGCAGCTGGTACGGCGCCAGAAAGGTGTACACCGGGTAGCAGAAGAGCAGCAGGTCGGCCCTTTCCAGCGCCGCGCGGGCGGGGGAAAAATCCTTTTCATAGCCTTTGATGCGCACCCCCACCGGCAGGTATTCAAAGTGATGTTCCGGGTGCAGCGCCTCCAGATAGAGCGCCGTGTGCAGCGTGGCCGAGGCATTGCCTTTGGGGCTGCCGTTCAGCACAAGGATGTTCATGCCTCTCCCTCCATTTCCTCCAGCAGCCGGCCATACCATTGCCGCTCGAATTCCGCAGCGGCGATGCCGTACTCGATGGTGTACCCCTGAAAGCGAAAGACCTCCGCCCAGTTCTGCCCCGGGGGCAGCTCCCCGGTCTGCGCGCTCCGGAACTGTTCCCGGATGGCGCGGAGCACCGCCTGCGTCTTTTCCATCTGGCGGATGTAGTCCCGGATGGCGGCGGTGCGCTCCTGCGGCGCGGCCAGCCCCAGAAAGAACAGCCGGGCCAGCTCCATGTTCTTGACCCGCCCCGCCTGCATGGGCTGCGCCACCCAGCCGGCGAAGGCCTGGCGCCCCGCCGGGGTGATGGTGTAGGTCTTTTTGCGCCGGCGACCCTCCATGGCCTCGGCGGCGGCGATGCGCCCCTCTTTTTCCAGTTTGGCCAGGGCTGTCTGCACACTGCCCGCGCTGGAGGAGCAGATCAGCGCCAGATTCTGTTTGATGAACCGCTGCAGTTCGTAGCCGGTCATGGGCGCGAGGAGCAGCAGCCCCAGGATGAGATATTCCACAAAGCGGCCTCCAATCAGTCGAATAGACATATTATACGCCAGGGCAGGGCCCTGCGTCAAGGCAAAAGCCTGTTAAGAATGCGGGCGAAACTGGCAGGTTTGGATGGTGGCCTTTGCCCCGGCGGGATGGTATACTGGCAAGCAGGGAAACAAAAGGAGGGCGAACGTTATGAGTTTTGCCAGCGGCCTTTACGGGGCGCGCAGAAAAAGCGGTCTTTCTCAGGAGGCCGTGGCGGAGAAACTGGGAGTCAGCCGCCAGACCATCTCCAAATGGGAGACCGGAGTTTCACATAATTAAAGATACCACACCAATCCCATGCTGACTTTTGCTCAACCGATACAGCCGGAGGGCTGGATAACAAGAAAAGGCGGTATGCGCCCCGTGGAGGGGTAGCGTACCGCCTTTTCTT
>DWYI01000072.1 GCA_019118765.1 Candidatus Allofournierella merdavium
GATCAGGTAGCCGTGGGCGGCGTGGAGCTCCACCCCGTCAAAGCCGGCCTGCTTGACCCGCCAGGCCGCCTCGGAGAATTTGTCCACCATATCCACCACTTCCTCGGTGGTCATGGCGCGCACGGGCTTGCCCTTCTCCTCGGCGTTCTCATAGACGATCTCGTGGCCGGCGCTCCAGGGCAGCTTGACCACCATGTCCGTGGCGGACATGGTGTTGTAGCGGGGCACGGCGCACTGACGGCCGGGATGCTGCAGCTGCACCACGCATTTCGCGCCGTACTTGTGCATCCCCTCGGCAAGGCGGGCCAGGCCGGGGATGAAGGTGTCGCTGTCCGCCACGAGGCCGGTCACGGTGGGGCGGCCGGTCTTGCCGTCCGGCGAGGTGGCGCCCACGATGATGAGGCCCGCGCCGCCCTTGGCGATCTCGCTGTGATGATGGATATCCCGCTCGCTCACCGAACCGTCGGCGTTGGAGGAGCTGACGTCGGTGGGCACATGGCAGATGCGGTTGGGCACCGTCATATTGCCGATCCGGATGGGCGTAAACAGATGTTCATAGTGCGGCATGAAGATCGCTCCTTTTCCCGCAAGATATACAAAAAAATGTGCAAACGAGCACAGCTTCTGTTTTTATTGTATATCTTCCTTAAAAGACAGGAAATGTCAAAAGCGACTTCATTTATATCAGATCCGGCTGTTCTTGCTGCGCGCCCCGGAGCGTGGCGCGCCAGGCGCTGGGGGTGATCCCCTCCGTTTTCTGGAACATTTTGTAAAAATAATAGGGGTTGGAAAAGCCGGCCTCCCGCACCGCGGCGGCGATGGGCATCCCCGTGGAGGCGATGAGCCGCCGGGCCTCCAGATAGCGCAGGTTGCTCACATACTCCTGAAAACTCATGTGCATCTCCTGCCGGAACAGATGCCGGAAGCGGGACTCGCTCAAAAAGCTTTGGGCAGCCGCCTCCTTCTGGGTCAGCCGGCCGGTAAAGTGGGCGTCGATGTAGGCCAGCGCCGGGCGCAGGCGCAGGTAGCCGGACAGGCCCGTTCTCCCCTGCCGGTCCAGCGCCATGCGGCTGCACAGTTCCGCCAGGATCAGCTGCAGTCGTGCCCGGATCAGCCGCTGGCCGCCGGGACGCGGCTGCACGGCGTCGGTCCACAAGTCGTCCAGCAACGGGCGCAGGGCCCTGCCCGCGTCGCTTTGGGCGGGAATGTGGGTACAGCTGTGGGAGGGGTCGCAGCGGAACGGCAGCAGGTATTCCGCCGCCCGCTCCCCCGCACCGTCCAGCAGCAGGCCGGACAGGAACAGATAGAACCGGAAGCGGGTGTCCTCGCCGGGGGTGCGCGCCGTGCCGTGGCGCTCCAGGTCGTTGGCCAGGAAGAGGTCGCCGGCGCGGTAGTCATAGCGGCGGTCCTCAAAGTAAAAGGCGCCCGACCCCGCCGTGCACACACCCAGCTCACAGTAATTGTGCCAGTGCAGCCGGGGCGCGCCGCGGTCAGGGCTGTCGGTCACGGTGTATTCCAGCACCGAAAAGGGGAACTCCGCGTTCAGGCGGTAATCCCAGAAAAAGCTCTCCATCCTCTCGCCTCCTTCCTTCGCCCTGATTGTACCATCAACGGCGCCCGGGACGCAAGGCCCGCCGCGAACGACAAAGCAGGAGGGCCGCCCGGGGGGCGGTCCTCCTGTTTGTCGCGAAGCGGGCGTGACGGGCAAGGCCGGTCACAGGATGATGCAGATGAGGCCGGAGCAGCCCTCGTTGATCACCCGCTCCAGCGTTTCCTGCAGGCGGGCGCGGGCCTCCTGGGGCATGTGCAGCAGCTTGTTCTGCAGCCCCTCGTTCACCAGTTCGTGCAGGCTCTTGCCGAAGATGTTGGACTCCCAGATCTTGATGGGGTCCTGCTCGAAGTCCTGCAGCAGGCTCATCACCAGCTCCTCGCTCTGGCGCTCGGAGCCCACGATGGGCGAGATCTCGGTGTGGATGGTGGCCTTGAGCAGGTGGATGGAGGGGGCGCTGGCCTTGAGGCGCACGCCGTAGCGCCCGCCCTGGCGCACGATCTCCGGCTCCTCCAGGTGCAGTTCGTTCAGGGTGGGCATCACGATGCCGTAGCCGGTGGCCTCCACCTGCTCGATGGCGCTGCGGATCTTCTCGTACTCCCGCTTGGCCTTGGCAAGACCGATGATGCAGGGCATCAGGCTGGCCTCGTCGCAAATTTCCAGGCCGGTGGTCTCGCCCAACACCCGGTAGAAGATGTCCGGCTCCAGTTCCAGTTCCATGGTGACCTTGCCGGTGGCCAGCTGCATGCTGCGCACCCGGGCGCTCTTGAGATACTCGCACTGCAGCGCGGCGGTCCCCTCGGCCACATCCTTCATCTGGCTGATGGAGGCGGCGTAGTTCTGGGCTGCGGTGTACACCGCGCTCTGCAGCCAGTGGTCCGGTTCCAGCATGGTGATCCACCGGGGCATGGCGAAGGCGATCTCCTTCACATCGAACTCGTAGAGCACGCTCTGCAGGATGCGGTCGATGGCCGCCGCGTCCAGGTCCACGCAGCTCACCGGCAGCACCGTGTGGCCATACTCCTCCTCCATCTGCTGCGCCAGCTGGCGGGCGGAGGCGCTGTCCGGCTCCACGCAGTTGAGCAGGATGACAAAGGGCTTGTGGATCTGGCAAAGTTCCGTGATGACACGCTGCTCGGCGTCCTTGTACTTTTCCCGGGGGATATCGCTGATGGAGCCGTCGGTGGTGATGACGAGGCCGATGGTAGAGTGATCCCGGATGACCTTGCGGGTGCCCGTTTCGGCGGCCACATCGAAGGGCACCTCCTCCTCAAACCAGGGGCTCTTGACCATGCGGGGCTTGTCGTTCTCCTCGTGGCCCATGGCCCCCTCCACCATGTAGCCCACGCAGTCGATGAGGCGGGCGTTGAAGCTGCCGCCGCCCTCCAGTTCCACC
>DWYI01000073.1 GCA_019118765.1 Candidatus Allofournierella merdavium
AAGGTCACCGCCCGCAACCTGTTCCTCTACAAAAAGCGCTTCTTCATGACGGTGGTGGGCATCGCCGGCTGCACCGCCCTGCTGGTGACCGGCTTCGGCCTGCACGACTCCATCTCCGACATCGTGGAAAAGCAGTTCAACGAGCTGGCCCACTATCAGCTGCTGGTGTCGCTGCAGGACGAGAGCGCCCTGGAGGGCCGGGACCTGCAGGCCCTGCTGCAAAGCGGCGACCAGATCACCGGCTACCTGGCGGTGACCCAGGAGGACGCCACCGTGGTGCCCCGGGAGGACACCCCCGAGGACAACGTCTATCTGGCGGTGCCCACCGACACCCAGGCCATGAACGAGTACTTCACCTTCCGGCACCGGGTGGGCGGCGGAACGGTGCCCTTTGAGGAGGGCTCGATGATCATCACCGAAAAGCTGGCGGAGCGTCAGAAGCTGGAGGTGGGCGACGCCATCACGGTGGAGAACGCCGACGGCGACGAGGCCACCTTCACCATCACCGGCATCTGCGAGAACTATGTGTATCACTACGTCTACATGAGCGCGGACGTCTACCGGGCCGCCTTCGGCAAGGACCCGGAGCCCAACCTGCTCTACTGCCGCCTGGCGGACGGCGTGGACACCCCCGAGGGGGAGGACGCCCTGGCCACCGCGCTGCTGAAGTGCCGGGATGTGGCGGGCGCCCAGTTCACCCACGAGATCACCGCCAGCTTTTCCCAGAGCCTCGACAGCATCAACTACATCGTGGTGGTGCTGATCGTGGCGGCGGGGGCGCTGGCCTTCGTGGTGCTGTACAACCTCACCAACATCAACATCACCGAGCGCTCGAAGGAGCTGGCCACCATCAAGGTGCTGGGCTTCTACGACGGCGAGGTGGGCGCCTACATCTACCGGGAGACCTCCATCCTCACCCTCATCGGCACGGCCTGCGGCCTCGTGTTCGGCATCGCGCTGCACACCTTCGTCATCCGCACCGCCGAGGTGGACATGGTGATGTTCGGCCGCTCCATCTATCCGCCCAGCTTTGTGTGGTCGGCCCTGCTGACCATCCTGTTCAGCCTGCTGGTGAACGCGGTGATGTACCGCAAGCTGAAGAACATCAGCATGGTGGAGAGCATGAAGGCGCCGGAGTAAACCCCGCCGCGTTCACCCGCGGCCCGGGTGCCGAGGGGGCGGCGGGCATCGGCCTGCCGGCCGCTGCGCCGCACAACAAAACAAGTGGGGCGGCATGGCCTTTGCCATGCCGCCCCGCTTTTGTTTGCCGCGCCGCGCGGGCGTTTTTACTTTTGCGCCATCATCTTTTCGGCCAGCTTCTGAGCCACCAGGATCAGCACGATGGCGGCCACCGCCAGGATCGCGGACCCCACAAAGCCCATGGTGTACCGGCCGGTGGTGTCGTAGAAGTAGGCGCTGATCTTCGGGCCCACAAAGGCGCCGATGCCGTAGCCGATGAAGATCAGGCCGTAGTTGCTGTTGTAGTTCTTGGAGCCGAAGATCAGCCGGACCATCGGCGCGAAGACCACCAGCAGGCCGCCGAAGGAGAAGCCCACCAGCACCACGCAGAAGATGAAGAAGGGCAGGCTGGTGGCCTGGGTGAGCAGCAGCATGGACGCGCCGTTGATGACCATCAGCAGCACCAGGCTCTTCCAGCCCTTGAGGATGTCGTAGATGAAGCCGAAGCCGATGCGCCCGCACATGTTGGACAGGGTCATGATGGACACGCACAGAGCGGCCACCATGGCGTCCTGGCCCACCTGCCGCTGGGCGATGGGGCTGGTGAAGCTGACCATCATGGTGCCGGCGGCGTTGGCGAAGATGAACATCAGCAGCAGCACCCAGAACACCGGGGTGCGCACCATCTGGCCGATGTTGTAGTCACGGGTGGAGAGCACCTTGGCCTGGGAGGCGGAGGGCTTCCAGCCTTCCGGCATCCAGCCTTCGGGGCAGGGCACGATCATCCAGGCCACGGCGCCCACGCCGATCAGGAACACGATACCCAGCACACGGCAGGTCATCTGGGCGCCCAGGGAGTCGATCAGCGCCTGGGCGATGGGGCTCATGATGAAGGGCCCGCAGGAGGCGCCGGCCTGCACCAGGCCGGAGATGGAGCCGGAGCGGTCCGGGAACCACTTGAGGGCGGTGGGCAGGCAGGCGGGGTAGATCAGGCCGCCGCCCGCGCCGGCCAGCAGCCCGTAGAAGATGTACAGCTGGGGGATGCTGGTGGCAAAGCCGGTGAGGAACCAGCCGCCGGCGAACAGGCACAGGCCCATGTAGATGGTGATGCGGGGGCTGAGCTTCTCCGCCAGCGAGCCGCCGATGAAGCCCACCGCGCAGTAGACGAACATATAGATGGTGTAGGCCAGGGCGAAGTCGGAGTCGCTCCAGCCGAACTGGGTGGTCAGGGGGATGCAGAACAGGCTGAAAAAGGCGGTGGCGGATGTGAACAGGCTCTGCAGCCACACGCCCGCGAACACCCGCCAGCGGGTAGATTTGGTAACGGTCATGTCAAAAACTCCTCTCTCGTCGGGTGCTCAGCACTGCAGGGTGCCCAGGTCCAGGGCCACGTCCCGGCCGTTGAACTTGCCGGCGGCCCGGCTGGTGCCCAGCCAGTAGACCATGTCGGAGATGTCCTCCACCTCCAGGAAGGGCACGCCGGCGTACATCTCCTTGTAGTCGGCGAAGTGCTTGCCGGTGAGTTCGTTGATGAACTCCACATAGTCCTGGGTCTCGCACATGGGGGTCTTCACCTTGGTGGGGCACAGGGCGTTCACGATGATGCCCTTGCTGCCCACTTCCTTGGCCAGGGTCTTGGTCAGGCCCAGCACGCCCCACTTGGCCATGCAGTAGGTGGCCAGCTTGGGGGTGCCGTACAGGCCGCTGGTGGAGGAGATGTTGATGATGCGCCCGAAGCCCTGCTTGAGCATGTACTGGGTGGCGTACTTGTCGGTGCGCCAGGTGCCGATCAGGTCGATGTTGATGACCTTCTCCACCTGGGCGTCGGTGAGCTCCCAGGTGTTGCCGAAGTTGATCACGCCCGCGTTGGCGATCACCACGTCCAGCCGGCCGAACTTGGCCCAGGTGTCCGCAAAGAGCTTTTCCATATCCGGGGTGCTGCACACGTTGCACTTCTCCGCCAGCACCTCGGCGCCCAGGGCCTCCAGTTCACGGATGGTCTCCTGGAAGCGGGCGTCCTCCACGTCCAGCATGTCCGCCACCACCACATTGAACCCGTTCTGGGCGTACTTTACCGCGTGGGCACGGCCCTGGCCCATGGCGGCGCCGGTGATCAGCACGACTTTCTTTTCCTCACTCATCGTTCCTCGCTCCTTCAAAGCATATCGTTGCATTTATAACGTTGTGGATTTAACGATCCCGGGTAACAAAGAGATCCTTTCCCGGGGGCCCGCCGGCAAAAGGATCTTTTTTTGTTTCCGCACAACAGTATAGGGATTCAAGTTATTTTAATGTCAATCCGGCATTTTGCCACAAAAAAAGTCGCCCCCGTTGTGAAAAACAACAACAGGGACGGCGCTGATTTTCGTTTTGGCAGGCCCGCGGGCGGCAGGACGGGAGCCTTTTCCGCGGGCGGCGGGCGTTTTTCCGCCGGGGCCGGCGGGCATTTTCCGTCGGCGCGGCGGGCGATTTTCCGTCGGTACGGCAGGCATTTTTCCGCCGGGGCGCGGCGGGCGATTTTCCGTCGGTGAGGCGGGCGCCCGGGGCGGGGCCCCCGACAGCGGGGGATGCGCTTTCGCCGGGCCGTCTGGCCCCGGTCAGCCCGGGGCCACGGGATACCACACGATGTGCCAGTTGAAATACTCCTCCCCCGGTTTGGTCATGCACACCACCTGGGTCACCACGTCCCCTGCCAGGTCCAGGCCGTTGCGCCGCAGCCAGTCGAAGCCGGGGCGCAGGCTGTCCAGCGTGAGGTACTGGCCCGAGCGGGAGGGCACGCAGGTGTGCACACAGGGGCAGGGAGGATAGTACTGCACGCCGGAGCCCTGTTTCACCTGCAGAAATTCGGCGTACTCCTCGTTGAGGCCCATGCCGAAGTCGAAGTGGGAGTCCCCCGCCCGGATGCGGTCCTCGTAAAAGACGGCGCAGGAGTAGACAAAGGGCTCCTTTTCCGCCCATTCGGCGACAAGGCCCAGCTGGGCCTTGTCCCGGAAGAGGGTGTAGTTCTGCTGGGTGTTGATGCGGTAGATGCCGGGCCGCTGGGCCAGCTTGAAAACGCCCACGCTCTCCCGGGCGTCCTGGATCATGGCCTGGCTCTGGCGGATGCGCTTGAGCATGTTCATCTGAAAGATGATCTCGTGCTCCACCGCGGCCTCCTGGTCCCGCAGGCGGTCCTGGATGAAGCCCAGTTCCCGGCTGCGGAACAACTCGCTCACCTGCTCCAGGGAGAAGCCGTATCGCTGGTAGTGGCGGGCCCGCAGCAGCATGTGCAGGTCCCAGGTGCTGTAGTAGCGGTAGCCGGTTTCCGGGTCCCGCAGCGGGCGGATGATGCCCTTGCTCTCGTAGTAGCGGATCGCCTCGGCGGAGATGCCCAGCAGCGAGGCCATCTTGCCGATGCTGTATTTCTGATACATCCGGTACGTCCCACCCTTCAAGCGGCTTGAGGCTTTTGGCGGCGTTTTCCGCCCGCCGATACCATCAGTATAGCACACTGCCCCCATTTTTTTCCAGCCGGGGCGGGCGGGAGCGCGGGCGCCGAAAAAATTTTTGCCGCGGCGGCGGGGCCGGGGCCCGCCGCCGCGGCCTTTAGGCGGGGTATGTGAACCGCCGGTGGGCCGTCAGTTCCTCTTTGTACTTTCTGATGTAGTATTTGGCCATGTTCAGGTTCTGTTCGGAGTAGTTGCCGCACTCCTCCGGCCGGGCGCCGGGGATCTCCCCCTCATAGCGCAGGATAAAGTCGCACATGTCCAGCACCATCTCCAGAACATCCTGGGGGTTCAGGTCCCCGAACATCACCAGGTAGCAGCCGGTGCGGCAGCCCATGGGCCCGAAATACACGATCTCGTCTTTGCGGGGCGCGTTGCGCAGGTAGGTGGCCGCCAGGTGCTCGATGGTGTGCAGCGCCGGCACGTCGATGACCGGCTCGCGGTTGGGGGCCGTGATCCGCAGATCAAAGGTGGTCACCACACAGTCCCCCTGCCGGTCCCGCCTGGAGACATACAAGCCGGGCAGCAGCCGCAGATGGTCGATCGTAAAGCTCGCGATTCGTTCCATAACAGTTCCTCCGTCAATTCGATCCCGGCGGCATGCGATCCGCGATGCCAGCCCGTATAAACAACAAATCCGAACCCATTGCCAACCGGCACAAGGTTCGGATCTGTTTGTTGTGGTGGAGAATTAGGGACTCGAACCCCAGACTTCCTGCGTGTGATGCAGGCACTCTAACCAGCTGAGCTAATCCTCCGCGACGACGTTTATTATAGCACGGTCCGCGCCAAAATGCAAGGGGGAATTTTCGAACTTTTTTCGCCGGCATTTTCGCGGGCGGGCCGCAGGCCCTTTTGCGCCTCAAGCCGCGGTTTTTCTTGCATTGGGCCGGGGCGCGTGGTATCCTGTATAAGTATTGAACTCACTCTGAAACATGGCGAGGGTAATGTGTATGCAGATCGGATTTGACAACAAGCTCTACATTCAAAAACAGACCGAGAACATCCTGGCCCGGATCGACAAATTCAAGGGCAAACTGTACCTGGAGTTCGGCGGCAAGCTGTTCGACGACTACCATGCCGCCCGGGTGCTGCCCGGCTTTGACGTGAACGGCAAGATCCGCCTTTTGCACGAACTGCGGGACAAGGCGGAGATCATCTTCTGCGTCTCCGCCGGCGACATCGAAAAGACCAAGATGCGGGCGGACCTGGGGATCAGCTACGACATGGAGGTGCTGCGCCTCATCGACGACATCACCGCCATGGACATCGCGGTGAACAGCGTGGTCATCACCCAGTACACCGGCCAGCCCGCCGCCGACGCCTTCGCCAAGAAGCTTTCCAGCCGGGGGGTGAAGAACTACATCCACCGGCCCATCGCCGGCTACCCCATGGCGGTGGACCACATCTGCTCCGACGCCGGCTACGGCTCCAACCCCTACATCGAGACCACCAAGCCCCTGGTGGTGCTCACCGCCCCGGGCCCCGGCAGCGGCAAGCTGGCCACCGCCCTCTCCCAGGTGTACCACGAGTACCGGCGGGGGGTGATGGCGGGCTACGCCAAATTCGAGACCTTCCCCATCTGGAACCTGCCCCTGAAGCACCCGGTGAACCTGGCCTACGAGGCGGCCACCGCCGACCTGGACGACGTGAACATGATCGACCCCTTCCACCTGGAGGCCTACGGCGAGACCACCGTGAACTACAACCGGGATGTGGAGGCCTTCCCCATCGTGCAGAACATCCTGGCCCGCATCACCGGCGACAAAAACTTCTACCGCAGCCCCACCGACATGGGGGTGAACATGGCGGGCTACGCCATCTTCGACGACAAGGTGGTGCGCGAGGCCGCCACCCAGGAGATCCTGCGCCGCTACTACAAGGCCGCCTGCGACGCAAAGCAGGGCAAGGCCAGCGAGGCGGCCCTGCGCAAGATCGAGAGCATCCTGCAGCAGCTGGACGTGGGCACCGACAGCCGGGCCGTGATGGCCCCGGCGCTGGAAAAGCAGCGCGCCAGCGGCAGCCCCGCGGCGGCGCTGCAGCTGCCGGACGGGCAGATCGTCACCGGCAAAGCCAGCGATCTGATGAGCGCCTCCAGCGCCACCGTGCTGAACAGCATCAAGGCGCTGGCGGGCATCCCCGACGAGGTGCTGCTCATCAGCCAGCAGGTGCTGGTGCCGCTGCTGCGCCTCAAGGTGGACTACCTCCACAGCCGGGCCAGCGTGCTGAAGGTGGACGACGTGCTGGCGGGCCTGGCGGTGAGTGCCGCCACCGACGAGACCGCCGCCCGGGCCCTGGCCGCCCTCAAGGACCTGCGGGACTGCGACATGCACTCCACCCAGATGCTGCACAGCGGCGACGAGGGCACCCTGCGCAAGCTGGGGGTGCGCCTCACGATGGAGCCGGTGTATCCCGGCAAGGACCTGTTCTTCTGATGGCCTGAAACGCACAAAAGCGGCCCCCGCAACAGCGCGGGGGCCGCTTTTTGGTCTGCCCATCCGGGCTTCGCGGCCGCAGGGGGCCGCGCCCTTTGTCCCGGCAGCGCGCCCTCTGCCCCCACGACCCCGGGGCGCCGCCCCTAAAGCGAACGGCACCCCTTTGCCGGCGAAAAAGCCGGCGGTTTTGCGCACTGTGCACACAAAACCGCCGGCTTTTTCTGTCAAGGTGTCAGGATCCCCGGTACACGCCCGCGGATCCTGACCCTGTTTTTCCCTCAAAAATCAGTTACAGTTCGATGTCCTGCAGCCGCAGCAGCGCCAGGATGTAGATCTTCAGCGCCTGCATCAGCTGGTCGATGTTGGCCCCCTCGTTGGCGCCGTGCATCGGGCCGGCAAATTCCGGCAGCACGGTGTCCAGCCGCTCGGGGCCGAAACTCACCGCCCGGGGGAAGTGCCGGGCGTAGGTGCCGCCGCCCATGGTGAAGGGCTTGGCGTTTTCGCCGGTGACCTGGTTGTAGGTGTCCACCAGGGCCTGAATGGCCGGGTCGTCGGCGCTGATGTAGAAGGGCTTTTTCCAGCGGGCGTCCTCCACCGTGCCGGCCTTGCCCAGCGCGTCGGCCAGCCGCCGGGCGATCTCCTCACCGGTGATGCTGGTGGGATACCGGCAGTCCAGATCCTGCCGGATGCGCCCGTCCCGGATCGTGATCATGCCGCCGATGATGGTGAGGGGGTCAAAGGCCTCGTCCTTCGCGGCGATGCCCACCCCGCTGCCGTCGGTGGCGTGGTGCAGCTTTTGCAGCACCTTCAAAAATTCGTTCTCCGCCTCGGTGCAAAGCCCGTTGTCCAGCAGGTAGTCCACGATGAGGCCGATGGCGTTCACCGTGCCGGCGGGCATGGCGGCGTGGCCGCCCTTGCCCCAGCCCCGGATGCGCACCGCGCCGTTTTCCGCCTCCAGGGTGATGCCCTGGCGCTCGGAAAGCTGCGCGATGTCCCCCTTCACCAGGCAGCTGGCCCGGTCGGGGATGACGTTGTGGGCCACGCCGCCCTCGAACTCCAGCAGGTTGCCCGCCAGCGGCCCGCTCACCAGTTCGCCGTTGAAGCCGCCCTTCTCCCCGTTGCACACCGGGAACTCGGCGTCCGGCGAGAAGCAGAAGGCGGGGGCGGCGTAGTGCTCCAGATAGTAGTCCACGTCCTTCATGCCCGTCTCCTCGTTGGCGCCCAGCAGCGCCCGCACGGTGTACTTCAGGGGGACGTTGTTCTCCTTCAGAAACTTCAGGGCGTACAGGCACAGCACGCTGGGGCCCTTGTCGTCCGCCACGCCGCGGCCGATGAGCCAGCCGTCCCGCACCTGCATATCAAAGGGGTCGGCGGTCCAGCCGTTGCCCTGGGGCACCACGTCCAGATGGGTGATGGTGGCGATCTGGGCGTCGGTGGCGCCCGCAAGCTGGGCCCAGCCGATGTAGTTTTCGCAGTTGTGGGTGGAAAGGCCCATCTCCCCGGCGATGGCCAGGCCCTCCGCCAGGGCGGCGGCGGGGCCGGGGCCGAAGGGCTTGCCCTCTTCGGGCGCGCCCTCCACACTGGGCACATCCACCAGGCGCTTGATGTCGCGGACGACGTTGTCGCGGTTTTGGGCCACAAAGGCCTCCGCCGCGGCGCGGTATTGTTCGATCAGCATAGTTGTTTATCTCCTTTTGGATCGGTCGATACTCTCTGTGCCGCGGGGGCCGCGGCAGTTCTCTCGTCTATTATACCACCGGCGCGCCGCCTTGAAAACCATTTGCCCGCCGGGTATTTTCTGTTATAATGAAGGGGAATTCAGAGAAACGCGAGGACTCGTTCATGAAGGACAAAAAGGCCCTGAAGACCAACCTGATCTTTGCCGGCGTGCTGCTGGCGGCGGCGCTGGCGCTGTTTGCCCTGCTGCAGCTGCGGCCGTCGGGGGGCACCGCCCTGCTGACCTTCGGCGAGGACGGCAAGACCATGGAGATCCCGCTGGACAAGGACGCCCGCTACGACGTGGACACCGGCATTTACACCATCCACCTGGAGGTGAAGGACGGAGCCATCGCCTTTGTGGATTCCCCCTGTCCCGACCACCTGTGCGAGGGCTACGGCTGGCTGAGCCGGCAGGACGACTGGGCCGCCTGCCTGCCCGCCCGGGCCAACGTGGTGGTGATGAGCGAGGGTGGCTGACCCTCGGAAAGGAGCGCTGTTATGCGCAGGCTCGCCCTTTTGTGCATCTTCGCGGCGGTGTGCTGCCTCGCCCTGGCGGTGGCGGTGTTCGCCGGCCGCGCCCGGAACGAGGAGCCGGCCTCCGCGCCCGCGGCGCCGGCCGCGCCCGCCGCTGTGAGCGCCGCGCCCACCCCTGCCCCGTCGCCCTCCCCCACCCCCGCGCCCACGGCCAGCCCCGCCCCGGCAGGGCCGGCCTGGCAGCCGCTTGCCACCCCCTTCGATCTGGCGGGTCTGGACACAGAGCGCCTGGGCTGGGGCCAGGGCAGGCAGGTGAACGAGCGCAACCAGCCCATCGGCGCGGTGGCCTACCAGGATAAATACGGCCCGTGGGGCGGGGCGTTCCTGGCCCCCGCGGCCGAGACGCCCACCATCTACCTCACCTTTGACTTCGGCTATGAGACGGGATATTCCGCCGCCATCCTGGACACGCTGCGGGAGAAAAACGCCCCCGCCACCTTCTTTGTGGTGGGCAGCTACGCCAAAAACAACGCCGACACGGTGGAGCGTATGCTGGCGGAGGGGCACACGGTGGGCAGCCACTCGGCCAGCCACAAGGACATGACCGCCCTCCCGGACGAGGAGGCCCGGGCGGAGATCACCGACTTCAACGCCCAATTTGCGGCGCAGTTCGGGGTGACCCCCACCCTGTTCCGCTTCCCGGAGGGGGTGTTCAGCCAGCGGCTGCTGGCGCTGGCCGCCAACGAGGGGATGCGCAGCGTCTTCTGGAGCTACGCCTACGCCGACTGGGACGCAAATGACCAGCCGGAGGTGGCCGAGAGCCTGGAAAAGGCGCTGGCCGCCGCCCACCCGGACGCCATCTATCTTTTGCACCCCATGGCCACCAACAGCGCCCTGCTGGGCGATCTGATCGACGGGCTGCGGGCCGCCGGCTATACCCTTGCCGCCCTGTAAAAACGGGCGGTTTGCCGCTTCTGCCCCGCCCCTGTCTCCCCGGCTCCCGCCCCGCTGCGGGGCCGCGGCCCGTGCCCTCTTTGCCGCCGGTTCCGCCGGTGCCTCGCCGCCCCCTGCCGGGGCGGCTTTTTTGCGCCCTTTTCGCCCGCCGCCCCGCTTTCCCTTTTTTTAACACCGCCGGGCGATGCTGCCGGAAAAAACCCCTTCGGGCGCGGTTTTTCGCCCGGTTTGGGTAAAATGTATGTAAAATGTTCCGCCGGGCTGTGGAAGGCATGTTAAATCCCATGGTATAATCGTGCCGGTGCGGCACCGGGCCGCACCGGCAAATGACGTTTGCGGGGAATCGAGCTTTGAGGTGTTTTTATGACCGTTTTTGACGTGATCAACGTGGCCGGGGGCCTGGCCCTCTTTCTCTACGGCATGTCCATCATGGGCAGCGGCCTGGAAAAGCTGGCCGGCGGCAAGCTGGAGGCCATTCTGCAGCGGCTGACCAGCAGCGTGTGGAAGGGCGTTTTGCTGGGCGCGGTGATCACCGCGCTGATCCAGTCCTCCTCCGGCACCACCGTTATCGTGGTGGGCCTGGTGAACAGCGGCATCCTGGCGCTGCCCCAGGCCATCGGCATCATCATGGGCGCCAACATCGGCACCACCGTCACCGGCCAGCTGCTGAGTTTGAGCGACATCTCCGGCTCCGGCTGGATCTTCACCATGCTCAAGCCCAGCACCTTCAGCCCCATCGTGGCCTTCATCGGCGCGGTGCTCTACGTCTTTTTCAAAAGCCCCAAAAAGCGCAACGTGGGCCAGATCTGCATGGGCTTCGGCATCCTGTTCACCGGCATGTTCACCATCGAGGCTGGCGTGAGCAGCCTCAAGGACAGCCCCCTCTTCGTGCAGCTGTTCTCCAGCCTGCAAAACCCCTTACTGGGGGTGCTGGCGGGCACCCTGGTCACGGTGGCCATCCAGTCCTCCTCGGCCAGCGTGGGCATCCTGCAGGCGCTGTCCAGCACCGGGGTGGTCACCTGGGGCAGCGCCATCCCCATCATCCTGGGCCAGAACATCGGCACCACCTCCACCAGCCTGCTGGCCTCCATCGGCACCTCCACCGCCGCCCGCCGCAGCGCCATGGTGCACGTCTACTTCAAC
>DWYI01000074.1 GCA_019118765.1 Candidatus Allofournierella merdavium
CCGAGCTCATCGCCAGCCGGTTTTCCGACGTGATGTGGCTGCTGGACCAAATCCTTTATAAGCACCTGGACAGCCGCCTTGCGGCCTTTTTGGTGGAGGAGAGCCGCCTGACCGGGTCGGACACGCTGGCCCTCACCCACGACGCCATCGCCCAGCATCTGGGCAGTGCCCGGGAGGTCATCACCCGGATGCTGCGGTATTTTTCCTCCGAGGGCCTGGTGAAGCTGGGCCGGGGCAGTTTGCAGGTACTGGACGAAGCACGTCTCATCGCCATCGCCGGCGACAGCCTGCGGTAACAAACAAAAAACGCGCGGCGCGGAAAGAAATTCTTTCCGCGCCGCGCTTATTCTTTTTCAGAAGGCCACGCTGGCCACCGGCTCACCGTCCAGTGTCTTGGCGGTGAAAGCGCCGTTTTCGTAGACCATGCAGCTGTGGCTGCCGTCCTTGGGGATGGACACGCTGCCGGGGTTCAGGATGAGGGTGTCGCCCTGCCGCTCGGCGTGCTTCACATGGATGTGGCCGAAGGCAAAGGCGCTGCCCGCGGGCAGCGGGGGCAGGTGGTCGGGGTCGAAGAGATGGCCGTGGGTGGCAAAGAGGGTGCGGCCATTCTCCAGCAGAAGGGTGGTGTAGTCCGCCATGATGGGGAACTCCAGCACCATCTGGTCCACCTCGGCGTCGCAGTTGCCCCGCACGGCGATGATCTTCTCCTTCAGGCCGTTGAGCAGGGGGATGACCTGTTTGGGGGCGTAGCCCTGGGGCAGGTCGTTGCGGGGCCCGTGGTAGAGCAGGTCGCCCAGCAGCAGGATCTTGTCCGGCTGCTCGGCGTCGATGCGCTCCAGCAATTTTTCGCAGTAATGGGCCGACCCGTGCAGGTCGGAGGCGATGAGCAGTTTCATGGTGTTTCTCCTTTGCGGCGTTCAGCTGTACTTTTTCACGATGGCCTTCATCTCGTCAAAGTGCTCCTCCATCTCCGCCACCAGCTTGAACTGGGTGCGGCAGCGCACAAGATTGTGGGTGGGATACTGGGTCTTGAAATAGACGTCGCCCTGGAGGTAGTCGGTCAAAAAGCGGATCCCGCACTCCAGCGTGATGACCCGGGCGCCCCAGGGCAGATACTCCTTTTCCGCCTCGGTGAGCACGTCGCCGGCGGTCTCCAGATAGCCCTTGGTGTAGGCCTCGAACAGATCCAGTTCAAAGTGCACCTTGCTCACATCCGGCTCGTCCTCCGCCGCGCGGGTGGCGCCAAAGCGGATGGAGTCGCCGAAATCGTTCAGCGCCAGGCCCGGCATGATGGTGTCCAGGTCGATGATGCACATCCCCTTGCCGGTGGTCGTGTCGAACAGGATATTGTTGAGTTTTGTGTCGTTGTGGGTCACCCGCAGGGGCAGCTTGCCCGCCCGCAGGCCGTCCATCAGCACGCTGCAGTCGGCGGCGCGGGCCAGCACGAAGTCGATCTCCTTTTTGCAGTTGCGCACCCGGTTCTTCACGTCCCGCTGCACCGCCCGCCGGAAGGCCCGCAGGCGGCTCTCGGTGTCGTGGAATTTGGGGATGGTCTCGTGGAGCGTCTCGATGGGGTAGCCGTCCAGCTGCTTTAAAAAGGTGCCGAAGCTGCGGGCCGACTGATAGAACTGCTCCGGGGTCTCCACGCTCTGATAGCACACCGAATCGGCGATGTAGTTGTAGCAGCGCCAGGGCTGGCCGCGGGTGTCCTGGTAGTAATTTTCGCCGCTTTTGGTCTTGATGTAGCTCAGGGTCTCCCGGTCGGGGTCGCCCCCCGCCGCCCGGATGACGGTGCGCAGATACTCGGTGACGCCGAAGATGTTCTGCATCACCTCTTTGGGGTTTTTGAACACATGGGTGTTCACCCGCTGCAGCACATAGCTCAGCTCGTCTCCCCTTTCCCCCGGCATATACACCGCGTAGGTCTCGTTGATGTGGCCCGCGCCGAAGGGCTTGACGTAGCTGCACTGGTTGCCGAAGCCGAAGGCGTAAAGGGCGTCCTGCAACTCGCGGCTGTCCACCCCGTCGATGACCCGCCGCTGGGCGAAGATCACCTCGCCCGCCTCCACCTTGCGCCCAGGGGCGATCTGGCAGTTGGCCTTCACCACGCTGCCCAGGCTGATGTGGGCGCCGTCGCCCACGACGGTGTCGTGGTCGATGATGGCGCCGCAGTTCACCAGGCACCCCTTGCCCAGCACCGTGTGGGTGTTCACCACCGCCCGCTGCATCACAAAGCTGCCCGCCCCGATCACCGCCGAGGGGCTGACCACCGCCGAGGGGTGGATGATGGTGGGTACCACAAAACCCGCCTGCAGCAGGTTTTCCACCCACTGCACCCGTAGCTTGTTGTTGCCGAAGGCCGCCACCGCGCAGGGAAACTCCTCCCGCAGGGCGGTGTAATCCACCAGCTTGCCGATCACCTCCGGGCCCTTGGCGGCGTCGTCCAGCATGGCGATGCGGTCAAACTGGCGGGTGCTCTGCACGTTTTCATAGATCATGCGGCCAAAGCCGCCCGCGCCTAAGATCAACAGATTCGGCATTGCGTCGTCTCCTTTATCCGGCCCCGCCAGAATGCGGGGCTTCTTCTTATTTATTATAGAAGAAAGCGGCGGGGGTTGCAACCGCGCCGCGCCCCTTTCGCAAATTTTGCGGGCGTGGCTGCAAGCGCCACCCCGGCAGCCCGGCGCGCGGCGGAGGTCAGGCCGGCCGCGCCCGAATCTTTTCAACATTTCTTCGCCTGTTTTGTGCGCAGCGCGCGCTTGTCCGCCCGTCGCTTTATCACTTTTGTGCGTTAAAGAGAAATTTTCCCGTGCCGCGGCGGGATTTTCCGGCATCTTTCCGGGTTGCATTTTCCCCAGAGGCGGTATAATCGAAAACAAATCAAGGGAGATTTTTCCGGAGACCGCGGCTTCGGAAAGATCTCCCTTGTTTTTGTTCCGCTCCCCTTTGCCGGGGCGGAACGCACAGAGAAAGGGGAGGAAACGTATGACACAAGAGATCATGAGCGCTGTGGATACAGAACTTTTTGCGGTCTGGTTTTTGATCGGCGCCGCGCTGGTGTTCTGGATGCAGGCGGGGTTTGCCATGGTGGAAGCCGGCTTTACCCGCGCCAAGAACACCGGCAACATCCTGATGAAGAACCTGATGGACTTCTGTATCGGCACCATCGTGTTCATTTTGATCGGTTTTGGATTCCTGATGGGCGAGGACCTGCTGGGCTTCATCGGCAAGCCGGGCTTTGACATCTTCACCGCCTACGAGAATTTTGACTGGTCCAACTTTGTATTCAACCTGGTATTCTGCTCCACCACCGCCACCATCGTGTCGGGGGCCATGGCCGAGCGCACCCGCTTTTTGTCCTACTGCGTGTACTCGGCGGTGATCTCCGCGCTGGTGTATCCCATCGAGGCCCACTGGATCTGGGGCGGCGGCTGGCTGGCCTCCAACACCATCTTCCATGACTTCGCCGGCTCCTGCGCCATTCACATGGTGGGCGGCTTCACCGCCCTGATCGGCGCGAAGCTGCTGGGGCCACGCATCGGCAAATTTGTGCGGGACGACAGCGGCAAGGTGGTCAAGATCAACGCCTTCCCGGGGCACAACCTGGCGCTGGGCTGCCTGGGCTGCTTCATTCTGTGGCTGGGCTGGTACGGCTTCAACGGCGCCGCCTGCACCAGTGTTGCGCAGCTGGGCTCGGTGTTCCTCACCACCACCGTGGCCCCCTCGGTGGCCACCGTGGTGTGCATGGTGTTCACCTGGGTGCGCTACGGCAAGCCGGATATCTCCATGTGCCTGAACGCCTCGCTGGCGGGGCTGGTGGCCATCACCGCCCCCTGCGACGTGACCGACGCCCTGGGCGCCATCGTCATCGGCGCGGTGGCCGGCGTGCTAGTGGTGTTCGGCGTGTGGTTTTTGGACAGCGTGCTCCATGTGGATGGCCCGGTGGGCGCGGTGGCCGTGCACTTCTTCAACGGCCTGTGGGGCACCCTGGCGGTGGGCCTGTTCGCCACCACCTCCGCCCCCGGCAACGACAGCCTGACCGGCCTGTTCTACGGCGGCGGCTTCAGCCTGCTGGGCGCGCAGCTGCTGGGCGTCGTCACCGTGCTGGCCTGGACCGGCGTGACCATGACCATCTTCTTCCTGCTCATCAAGGCCATCTTCGGGCTGCGGGTCAGCGAGGAGGAGGAGATCACCGGCCTGGACGCCACCGAGCACGGCCTGCCCTCCGCCTATGCGGGCTTTGCCCTGATGGACATCTCCAACACCATGACCATGGACGTGAACGAGAACACCGACCTGGGCACCGGCGACTACGCGGCCGCCAGCACCGCCCAGAAGGAGGCCGCTGTGAAGGTGGTGCAGGCCCCCGCCGCATCCACCGGCATCCACAAGGTAGTCATCATCTCCCGTCTGTCCCGCTACGACCACCTGAAGAAAGCCCTGAACGACATCGGCGTCACCGGCATGACCGTGACGCAGGTGATGGGTTGCGGCATCCAGAAGGGCGCGGGCGAAAAGTACCGCGGCGTGGAGATCGACGCCACCCTGCTGCCCAAGGTGAAAGTAGAGGTGGTGGTGAGCACCATCCCGGTGGAGACGGTGATCGAGGCCGCCAAGAAGGCGCTGTACACCGGCCACATCGGCGACGGCAAGATCTTCGTGTACGGCGTGGACAAGGTGGTGAAGGTCCGCACCGGCGAGGAGGACCTGGCCGCCCTGCAGGACGTGGAGTAAGCTTTTCCCCAAAAAGCAAGCAAGCAAAAACCCCCGGGCCGCAAGGTCCGGGGGTCATAAGAAAGTAATATTCCTTTTTGCAGGAACGGCATGGCTTCGGTCATGCCGTTCCTGTTTCATCAGTTCTCCCACGGGGATAAGGCCCACAAGGTCACAGGAGATGCGGATGCACTGTCTGCGCTTCCCGCTGCTCTTGTCAGAAGCTTCGATGCAGATGCCTTTGACAAGTTCTCGCAAGGCGTAGGGTGTCATTTCCTGCAAATCCTCGTATTTATTTGCCCGCTGGATGAACTGCTCCAAATTTTCGATCTGTCGTTCCTGTACTTCGATTTCCTGCCGCAAGGTCTGGATTTCCACTTTATGCTGTGCCTGCTCGTCCTCATCGGTCTTGCTCATCAGCGCGAACCGTTCATCAGAGAGTTTCCCGGCAACATTAGCCTCATAGATACGGATGAACAGCCGGTCGAGTTCACCAAGACGGCGTTCCGCCTGTGCCAGACGCTTCTTGTATCCCCGGACGGCTTCTTCGCTGGACAGCCGGAACCACCATTTTTATACACCGGCTTCTTGTACTTGGCTCCGCATGACGGGCATACTACCGCTTTGTCTGGAAGTGGATTGTTGCAATTCCCGCACACGCTTATTTTAGATTGTTTCGCCACCTCTCTCTTCTCTTTCTTATGGTTATGATCGTTTTTCTAAAACCATTTTCTTTTGTGCATCAAACTCTTCCTGCGTCAGTATACCTTCGTCCAGCAACTCCTTCAATTCCCGTAGCTGCTCAACCATGCTCTTGGAGGCACCAATGGGATTCGCAGTTGTCTGAATTCCCTGTGCCATGGTGTTGCCCAGTGCCACACCGGCTCCCAGTCCTGCCAGTCCGCCTTCCTGTTTAGGCGCATCCCGCATGGCTCTGGCGGTCTGATACTGCATGAAGGTTGCCATATCCTGCTTGGCCATGCCAATACCGGATTGTTCATCGATCAGCTTTTCGACCTCATCTGGCAGGGAGATACTTTCAATGAGAATATCGCTGAACTGTACCCCGATCGACGCAGTCTGCGCATTCAGCCTCTGTTGAATTTCATCTGAAAATTTTCGATATTCCGTGGCAAGGTCAAGCACGGACATTTCGCTTTCTCCTACTGCAATTGAGAAGGCTTCCGTGACCATAGATGAGAGATATTGGACAATGTCATAGGTCATCACAATTCCCTTTGTCCCAAATATTTCCCGCATAAAGGTTGGGACATCAGTGATACGAAAAGCAAACTTTCCGAAGGAACGGATGCGAACCATATTGAAGTCCTTATCACGCTTCATGATCGGATTCTTTGTCGCCCACTTATTGTCGATAAATTGTCTGGTGCTCACAAAGTACACATCAGCGATCACCGGGGAAACAAATAAGTAGGGAAAGGCCTTGAGGCTGGACAGCACAGGAAAGTTATCCGTGGTCAGCGAATAAGTTCCGGGCGGCAGAATAACCGCAAGCTTTCCGCCTTTTAGAAAAACAGCGCTCTGGTCTTCCCGAACGATTACCTTTGATCCTTGTTTTAATTCATTGTTTCCGCTTTCACGCTGGTATTTGGAAACAATCAGCTTGTTGCTCTTGTCTACATACTCAATTACATCAAGAAACTGGTCTTTTACTGCATTTAACAGCCCCATACGATCACCGTTCCTTTACTGACGCAGCGGCAAATCAAATTTATCTTTGAAGGAGCCAACCGCAATTACAATAATATCAATGATCCATCCGATCCCAAACAAGCCGCCCGTAAATAGATAGAGAATACCTGTTCCGATCTTTCCAACATAAAATCTGTGTACACCCAACCAGCCTAAGAAGATACACAGCAGCAAAGCAACTACCTTGTTTTTCTTGCTGACTCCCGGCACTATCCATGGATGTGGTATGGTTTGATTGTTGATAATCACTTGCGATTGGACAAAATGTTGTCCCGCCTGAGGCGGCACAGTCGCAGAATTGGGGGTTGTCTCTTCTTTATACCCGCAATATCTGCAGTTATTGTTTTCCATTGGTGCACCGCACACCGGACATTTTCCTGCCATGTTTGATTCCTCTCCCTATTTTGAAAAATTGATAAAAGCTCTCGCGGGGAACATAAATAGCAAATCGTGCACTTTTTTATGAAAATGTGCAAAACTTTATACAGAATTATTATATCGTGCGGCAAAATTTTCCATACCAATTTGATGGAAGGGCCCACAAATCAGCGAACGAAAAGCTGGTCATGTTTCCTTTACAGAAATGATGCAACTGCTGCGGACAGCCATTCTCCGGCACTGGATGTGCAAAAGAGTTTGCAGGAAACCACGAACTACAAAGGCGGTGATGCGGAAAAACAGGCACGCATTTTCCTCGCGACCTTTGGTATCGGCTATGATGCGATCACTAACGATCACTAAAGGAAAAGAAAACACAAATAGGCCAAAAAATATGCCGGGCACGGTTGATTTCAACCATGTCCAGCATATTTCATTTACCCAATCCCGCCTGACAGATGCCGTAAGTGTAATTTTGAACGGCTTGCTTTCTTACGAGCACCCGCCTAAGGTTCGGGGGTTTTGTTTGCGTTTCGCTCACGCTTTTTTGCGCGCCGGCAGCTGGGCCAGCACGATGGCGCAGAACACCAGGCAGCAGCCCGCCAGCTCCCGCGCCGTGAGGGCCTGGCGCAGCACCAGCCAGCCCGCCAGCACGCTGAACACACTCTCCAGGCTGAGGGTCAGGCTGGCGAGGGTGGGTTCCACATGCTTCTGGGCCACCACCTGCAGGGTGTAGGCCACGCCGCAGCTGAACACGCCGGCGTAGACGATCGGCCACCCCGCGGCCAGCACGCCCGCCAGGGTGGGCGCCTCGAACAGCAGCGAGGGCACGGCGCAGAACACGCCCGCCACAAAAAACTGGACGCAGGAGAGTTTGACCCCGTCCACCAGGGGGGAGAAATGGTCGATGACAAGGATGTGGATGCTGAACAGCGCGCTGCACCCGAAGAGCAGCCACTCGCCGGGGCCCAGCGCGCTGCCGCCGCTCCAGCACAGCAGGTACAGTCCCGCCAGGGCCACCGCCACCGCCAGCCACACCTTCGCGCCCGGCCTGCGGTGAAAAAACACCCCCAGCACCGGCACGATGACGATGTACAACGCGGTGATGAACCCGGCCTTGCCCACGCCGGCGTACTGCAGCGCCCACTGCTGCAGGCTGCTGGCAAGGCCCAGGATCACGCCGCACAACACGCCGCCCACCCAGAGATTTTTTTGGTCGGACGGCGTGTCGCCCTCCCGCCGGTTGCCGGACAGACGGCCCAGCAAGGGGATCAGGGGCAGCAGCACCGCGCCGCCCAGCAGGCTGCGCACACTGTTGAAGGTGAACGGCCCCACATATTCGTTGCCCACGCTCTGCGCCACGAACGCCGCGCCCCAGATCAGGGCGGTGAGCACCAGCATGGGCAGATACTTCAGTTCCTGTTTCAAACCACGGGTCCCTCCCCTTGTCAGTGGTCCGCGCCGAATCCCAGGGCGGACAGATCCACCGCCGGCGGCCGGGGAGTCTGCGGCTGCACCGGCGGCGCCGCCGGCGCGGCGGGAGCGGCCGGCGCGTCAAAAACATCCAGCAGGGTGTCGAACCCCTCCTCCTCGGCCGGGGCGCTCTCCCCGTCCGGGCCGGCGGGCACATCAAAGCCCTCCGGCGCAGCGGCAACTTCGCCGGCGGGGGAAGCCGCGCTCTCCCCATCAGGGCCGGCGGGCGCATCGAAGCCCTCCGGCGCGGCGTCCGCTTCGCCGGCCGGGAAACGCGCGCCCCCCGCTTGGTCGGCGCCGGGAACAGTTTCAAAGGCGGCGCCGAAGCTGTCCGCCACCGGGGCCGCCGGGGCCGCCGCCATCCACTCTGCGGGCAGGGAGGGAAGCAGGTCGGCGGCCAGTTCCTCCATGCACACACAGTCCTCCGGCAGGTCGGTGAGGGTGGCGCCGTAGTGGGCCATCAGCACCCGGCCCGCCGGGCCCACCAGCAGGGTCAGCGGCAGCTGCCAGGCCTCGCCCGGCTGGGGGTGAAAGCCCTGCTTTTTTGCCGCGTTCAGGATCTTCATCGCCTTGAGGGAGAAGCACTTCATCCGGCTCTTTTCACTGCGCACATTGAAAAAGCGGTAGAGCACCCCCTCGGCGTCGCACATCAGGCCGTAGGGCATGGTCCCCTCCGGGATGGCCTTGGAGATCGTCTGGGGCCTGGTGCGCACCACGCACACCAGCCGGGCGCTGCGCAGCGCGGCGGCGGATTTGATGTACTCCATGATGTAGTGCCGCGTGAGCGGGTGGCCGAAGTTGCGCAGAAACACCAGAAAGACCGGCCTGTCCCCTTCCAGCAGCTGATAAAAGCTCTGCTGGGGCTGATAGGGGGTGTCAAAGCGGAACTCCGGGATCACATCGCCGGCGCGCAGTTGTTTTGCCATGGGGCCGATCTCCTTTTTTCGCAGGATGCGTCTTCTTTCTATTCTACACGTTCCGCCCTTTCTGTCAATGTGGTATAATGGATGCACAAGCAATCTTTGCCGCAAGGAGGAATGAAGGATGCACGACGCCGTAAAAGACAACACGGAAAAGCGGGCCAAACGGGTGATCGCCGCCCTGAAGGCCAACAACATGGAGGGCTGGTATCTGCCCGACGCCGCAGGCGTGCGGGAGTTTGTGGAAAAGCTGATCCCGGAGGGGGCGGTGGTGTCCAGCGGGGGCAGCATGACCCTGGCCGAGACCGGCGTGATCGACCTTTTGGGCAGCGGGCGCTATCAGTATCTGGACCGCAGCAAGGCCACCACCGGTGAGGAGATCGGCCGGCTTTACCGCCAGGTGTTCAGCGCCGACTGGTATCTGGCCAGCGCCAACGCCATCACCGAGGCGGGTGAAATCTACAACGTGGACGGCAACTCCAACCGGGTGGCCGCCATCACCTTCGGGCCGGCCAACGTGCTGCTGGTGGTGGGCTGCAACAAGATCGTGAAGGACCTGGCCGCCGCGAAGGACCGGGTGGAGGCCATCGCCGCCCCCGCCAACACGGTGCGCCTTTCCTGCGCCACCCCCTGCGCCGCCACCGGTAAGTGCGAGCACTGCCACAGCCCGGCGCGCATCTGCTGCACCACCACCATCCACAGCTTCCAGCGCATTCCCGGCCGCATCAAGGTGCTGCTGGTGGGCGAGCCGCTGGGCTTCTGAGCCGGGGCGGGGGGACAGGCCGGTGGCGCGCCGCACTGTCAGCCCCCGGCTTTCCTTCCGGCGAACGCCGCCGGCGGGCGGACGGCCCCGCCGCCTTTTCCCGGCGCGGCACAAAAAAAGCGCGGGCGCATCCCCTTCCGGGGATGCGCCCGCGTTTTTTCTATAAAGGCCCCGCCTTGCCGTCTGCGACCAATCAAAACCTACCCGATGGCAGGTGGGTGCCCTGTGCCCGGTCTCGCGCTCCCTTCGTCCGCCTTGGTCCGCGCGTGCGCGGGGCGGGAGGTCTGCAATCCGCCGGGCAACGGCGGGCTCCCTATATTTGATTAGTAGGATTATATCAAGCCGCAACAAATCGCACAAGGCAGGAAAGCCGCCCTTTACTGCTCGATGTCAAAAAACTCCTGCAGGCGCTTTTCGAACATCTTGCTCACCTTGAACAGTTCCTCGTCGTCCTCAACGATGTCCAGATACTCGCCGTCGGCGTCCTCGCCCACCTTCATCAGGATCAGCTCGGCCTCGGTCTCCTCCAGCTGCTTTTCGTCCTCCACATAGGGCACCAGCGCCATATAGTGAGTATCGTCCAGATCCGCCGCGTCGATTACTTCAAAGACGTGCTCTTTGCCGTCCTCATCCTCCAGGGTGATAAGGTCGGGGGTGTAATCGTCTTCCTGCGGGGTGGGGGGCACTTTGGTTTCAGCCATGGCGTTATCCTCTTTTCATCGCGGCGGCGCGCCGCCGTTCATTCCTTTCTCAGTGTAACCTGTTTTTCCCCCGCCGTCAATACCGAAATTGCCGGGGGCCGGGTGTGAAACTTTTTGCCCCTCCCCTGCTATTTTGCCCTGAGGTATGCTATAATATTGATACATTCTGTTTTCCAGTAAAAGGAGTCACTGATGCGACGTTTTGCTTTTCTGGCCGCCTGCCTGCTGGCCGCCGGCGTTCTGGCCGGCTGCGGCGGCACGCCCGAACCGGGCGACGCCGTCCGACGGGAGGCCTTTGAATCCGCCGAGGTGCAGTTCGCCGCCCCCGACGAGGGCGACACCATCGCCATCTTCGACACCAGCGCCGGCGAGGTGCGGGCGGTGCTCTACCCCGACCTGGCCCCCATGGCGGTGGACAACTTCGTGGGCCTGGCAAACCAGGGCTATTACAACGGGCTTTCCTTTCACCGGGTGATCTACGGCTTTGTGGTCCAGAGCGGCGATGCCACCGGCACCGGCCTGGGCGGCTCGAGCATCTGGAGCGGCAACCCCTTCCCCGCCGCCTACACAGACAAGCTGCACCACTACGCCGGCGCGCTGTGCGCCCCGGTGAGCCCGGACGCTTCGCCCTCCACCCTGAGCCAGTTCTACTTTGTGCAGGCGCTGCCCTCCAGCGTGGACAAGGCCGCCCAGCAGACCCTGGCGGACGCGGGGGTGCGCCAGGAGGTGATCGACGCCTACGCCGCGGTGGGCGGGCTGCCCTATCTGGACAACACCGACACGGTGTTCGGCCAGATCTACGAGGGGATGGACGTGGTGGACGCCATCGCCGGCGCCGAGGTGGACGAGGCCGGCAAGCCGCTGGAAGAGGTGACGCTGAACAGCGTGACCATCTCCACCTACGGCGCGCCCGATCCCGCGGCCTCCGCCCCCGCCTCCGAACCCGCAGCCTCCGCGGCGGGATGACCCGCCCCGGGCCCCGCCGGGCAGATGTTGTCTTTTTCGGCCCGCGCCGTGGTGCGCGGGCCTGTTTTGTGTTATAATACCCGGGGACGCCTCGTTTTATGGAGGAAGGGGGGAGTTCGCCGTGTCCAACACCGCGCAGCAGATGAAAAACGCCCGGCAGAAGGTGAAAAAGGCCAAGCGCCGGCTGGGCAAAGGCCTGTACACCCGCACCTTCTTCTTTGTGGTGCTGCTGCTTTTGCAGATCGTGCTCACCTTCTCGGTGCCGGTGGTGCTGGGCCGCTTTTCCGCCCCCTTCTACATCGGGGCGGTGGTGCTCAGCGTGCTGGTGGTGATCGCCCTGCTGGAGCACGACGGCATCAACCCCGCCTACAAGATCATGTGGATCCTCATCATCCTGCTGATGCCGCCCCTGGGGGTGGTGTTCTACCTGTTCTGGGGCCACCACAACACCACCAACCGCCACGCCCGGCGGATGAACTCCATCTGCGCCCGGCTCAGCCGCACCCTGCCCCAGGACCCCTCCGTCCTGCATCGGCTGGAGGTGCAGGACGCCGGCCTCGCCCGCAGCGCCCGGTACCTCATCCGAAACGCCGGCGCGCCCCTCTACGCCGACACCCGCAGCGAATACTACGCCTGGGGCGAGGAGTTCTTTCCCCGCTTTCTGGAGGAGCTAAAAAAAGCCGAGCACTTTATCTTTATGGAATATTTCATCCTCAAGCCCGGCTATATGTGGGACACCACCCTGGAGGTGCTGAAGGAGAAGGCCGCCGCCGGCTTGGACGTGCGCCTTTTGTACGACAGCCTGGGCTGCATGCTCACCCTGCCGGAGGACTACGACGAACAGCTGCGGGAGTGGGGCATCCAGTGCGAGCGCTTCTCCCCCTTCCGCCTTTCCGCCCATATCTCGGACTACACCATGTTCAACCACCGGGATCACCGCAAGATCACCGTGATCGACGGCAACGTGGGCTTTGTGGGCGGGCTGAACTTTGCCGACGAGTATATCAACCGCAAAAAGCGCTTTGGCGTGTGGAAGGACACCGGCCTGATGCTGCGGGGCAGCGGCGTGTACAACCTCACCGCCCTGTTCCTGGAGAGCTGGGATTTCACCACCGGCGATTCCAGCTGCCTGGAAAAATTCGCCCCCACCCTGCGCTATTCGGCGGACGGCATGGTGCAGCCCTACGGCGATTCGCCCCTGGACGAGGAGGCGGTGGCGGAAAACGTCTACTTCAACATCCTGCAGCAGGCCACCGACTACGTCTACATCGCCACCCCCTACCTGGTGGTGGACAACGAGATGATCACCACCCTGAGCCTTATCGCCAAGAGCGGCGTGGACGTGCGGATCATCACCCCCGGCATCCCGGACAAGAAGTACGTCTACTGGGTGACCCAGAGTTACTATTCGGTGCTGATGAAGGCGGGGGTGCGCATCTTTGAGTACAGCCCCGGCTTCATCCACGCCAAGATGTACGTCTCGGACGACAAGACCGCCGTGGTGGGCAGCGCCAACATGGACTACCGCAGCCTCTATTTGCACTTTGAGAACTGCTGCGTGTTCTACGGCGGACGGATGGTGCAGGACGTGTACACCGACCTGACCCGCTGTATGCAGGTGAGCCACGAGGTGACCTGGGAGGACGTGAAGAACGTACCGCTGCCCAAGCGGGCCTTCCGGATACTGCTGCGGCTGTTCGCGCCGCTTTTGTAAAAAGAGAAAAGGAGAACTTGGATGGCAAAGATCGTTGTGATCGACGGACAGGGGGGCGGCTTCGGCCGCGCGCTCATTGAAAAACTTCGCGCCGGGGGCTACGCCGGCGAGATCCTGGCGGTGGGCACCAACGCCGCCGCCACCGCCGCCATGCTCAAGGCGGGAGCCAGCGCCGGGGCCACCGGCGAGAACGCGGTGGTCTGGAACGCCGGCCGGGCCCAGGTCATCGCCGGGCCCATCGGGCTGGTGATGGCGAACAGTATGCTGGGGGAGTGCAGCCCGGCCATGGCGGCGGCCGTGGCCGAAAGCCCCGCCCACAAGGTGCTCATCCCCGCCAGCCGGTGCGGCGCCTCCGTGGCGGGGCTGCCGGAACTGCCGCTGGCGGACTACATCGCCGACGCCGCCCGGCGCATTCTGGAACTGGTGTGAAAACGCAGCCCGCACCCTTTCGAAAAGGGTGCGGGCTTTTTTTGTTCAGCGGCTGCCCGCCCGCAGCAGCGCCTTGCCCAGTTCCACCGCTGGCAGCACCGCCAGCGCCAGGCCCAGGGCCAGACCGCACTGGGCGGGGGTGAGCAGCGCGAAGCCGAAGGCCGCGGCGGCGGGGGGCCAGGCCAGCACCCCCAGGCTCAGGGCCAGGCTGCCCGCCATGGCCCCCCACAGCCAGGGGTTGTGGCCGGGCAGGGCGAACACGCTGCCCCGCTGGCTGCGCATGTTGAAGCTGTGGAAGATCTCGGCCATGCTCATGGTCAGAAAGGCCATGCTCACCCCTGTGCCGCTCTGCGCCACCTGCCACAGCCCCGTCTCCAGCCGCACGCCGGCGAAGTAGGCCGCCAGCGTCAGGCCGGTGACCAGCAGGCCCTGCCAGACCACGTCCAGCCCCAGCCCCCCGGCGAAGATGCTCTCGCCGGGGCGGCGGGGCGGGCGGTCCATCACGCCGGGTTCCGCCTTCTCCATGCCCAGCGCCAGGGCGGGGAAACAGTCGGTGATGAGGTTGATCCAGAGCAGGTGCACCGGCTTGAGCAGGGTGACGCCCAGCAGGGTGGCAAAGAAGATGCTCAGCACCTCGCTGGCGTTGCTGGCCAGCAAAAACTGCACCGCCTTGCGGATGTTGTCGTAGATGCGCCGGCCCTCGGCCACGGCGGCCACGATGGTGGCAAAGTTGTCGTCGGTGAGCACCATGTCCGCCACGTTTTTGGTCACGTCGGTGCCGGTGAGGCCCATGCCCACCCCGATGTCCGCCGCCTTGAGGGCGGGGGCGTCGTTCACCCCGTCGCCGGTCATGGCGGTGACGCAGCCCGCCGCCTTCCAGGCGCGGACGATGCGCACCTTGTGCTGGGGCTGCACCCGGGCGTAGACGCTGAAGGCGGGGGCGCGGCGGGTCAGTTCCCCGTCGCTCATCCGGTCCAGTTCCGCGCCGGTCACTGCCTGGCTGTCGCTTTGCAGGATGCCCAGCTGCCGGCCGATGGCGGCGGCGGTGTCCCGGTGGTCGCCGGTGATCATCACCGGGCGGATGCCCGCCGCCCGGCAGCGGGCGATGGCCGCCGCCGCCTCGGGGCGCACCGGGTCCATCATGCCCACCAGGCCGATGAAGGTCAGCTGCCGTTCCGCCGTCTCGGGCCGCAGGTCGGCGGGCAGGGCGGGCCATTCCCGCCTTGCCGCCGCCAGCACCCGCAGCGCCGCCCGGGCCATGGCCCGGTTCTCGGCCAGGATGGCCGCCCGGTCAGCGGCGGTGAGGGGCACCGCCGCGCCGTTTTTCAGCCAGTGGGTGCACTTTTCCAGCAGCACGTCCGGCGCGCCCTTCACATACTGGGTCACCCCCGGCTTGCCTTTGTGGGTGTGGAAGGTGCTCATCCGCTTGCGGGCCGAGTCAAAGGGCAGTTCCGCCACCCGCGGCTCGGCGGCGAGGGCCGCCCGGGAGAGGCCCAGCTGCGCCGCGTACTCCACCAGGGCGCACTCGGTGGGCTCCCCCTCCGCCCTGCCCCCCTCGCCCTGCACCGCGTCGCTGCACTGGGCCAGCGCCCGGGCCAGCTCCGCCTCGGGGCCCCAGTGCCGCTGCACCTGCATCTTGTTCTGGGTGAGGGTGCCGGTCTTGTCGGAGCAGATGACCTGGGCGCAGCCCAGGGTCTCCACGGCGGTGAGCCGGCGGATGACCGCCCCCTGCCGGCTCATGCGGGTGACCCCCATGCTCAGCACGATGGTCACCACCGCCGCCAGCCCTTCGGGCACCGCCGCCACCGCCAGGCTCACCGCCACCATGAAGCTGGAGAGCACGGTGGCAAGATCGGTGCTGCCCGCCTGCCACAGCCCGAAGCCGAAGATGAACACGCAGATGGCCAGCACCAGCACGCTCAGCGCCCGGCTGAGAGCCGCCAGCTTCTGCTGCAGCGGGGTCTTGCCCTGGGCGGTGGCCGCCAGCACCCCGGCGATGTGCCCCATCTCGGTGTCCATGCCGGTGGCGGTGATGAGCAGCCGGCCCCGGCCATAACTCACCGTGCTGCCCATGTAGGCCATGCAGTGCCGGTCGCCCAAAGGCACGGGGCGGCCGCCGGGCAGGGCGGCCGCGGATTTTTCCACCGGCACGCTCTCGCCGGTGAGGGCCGCCTCCTCGATTTTCAGCGCCGCCGCCTCCACGACGCGCCCGTCGGCGGGCACGGCGCAGCCCGCCTCCAGCAGCACCACGTCCCCGGGCACCAGGTCCCGGCTGGCCACCGTCACCGGGCGGCCGCCCCGCACCGCCCGGCTGTGGGCGGCGGTCATCCTTTGCAGCGCTTCGATGGCCTTTTCCGCCTTGCTCTCCTGATAGACCCCCAGCAGCGCGTTGATGAGCACCACCGCCAGGATGATGAACACATCGGCAAAACTCTCCCCCGCGCAGGCGGCGGTGAGGGCGGAGAGGGCCGCCGCGGCCAACAGCACCAGGATCATCGGGTCCGCCATCTGCTGCAAAAAGCGCTGGAACACACTCTCCTTTTTTGCCTTGCGCAGTTCGTTCGGCCCCGTTCTGGCCAGCCGGGCCGCCGCCTGCCGGGCGGACAGGCCGTCGGGGCCGCTGCCCAGGGCGGCAAAGGCCTCCCGCGCCGTCTGCTGATAATACTCCATGGCTCCTGCCTTCCTCCTTTGCGATGCCTTGTCCCTTCATGTATATGGCGGCGGGCGGGATTTTAGCCCCTTGCGGCGGGGGACGCGGCCGCGGTATACTGAAGAAAAAGGCAAAAAAAGGAAGTGCTGCCCTGTGAAACTGACCATCCTCGGCACCGGGAACGCCTCGGTGACCGCCTGCTACAACACCTGTTTTTTGCTCACCGAGGGCGCCGACCGCCTGCTGGTGGACGGGGGCGGCGGCAACGGCATCTTCCGCCAGCTGAAGGCCGCCGGCGAGCGCTGGCAGGATATCCGCAGCATCTTTGTGACCCACAAACACCTGGACCACATCACCGGTGTGCTGTGGCTGATGCGGATGATGCTGCAGGGCATGGCCCGGGGCCAGTACCAGGGGGAGGCCACCATCTACTCCCACCGGGAGGTGACGGGGCTGCTGCGCCAGCTGGCGGGGCTGCTGCTGAGCGAAAAGGAGACCCGCTTTCTGGATGACCGGCTCCATCTGGTGACGGTGGAAAACGGCCAGAGCCTGCCGCTGCTGGGCCAGACGGCCACCTTCTTTGATATCCGTTCCACCAAGGCGGCCCAGTACGGCTTTTCCATCACCCTGCCCGGCGGCGGGAAGCTGACCTGCTGCGGGGACGAGCCCTACAACGAGGCGGAGCGCCCCTGGGCCGAGGGCAGCCGGTGGCTGCTGCACGAGGCCTTCTGCCTGGCCGGCGAGGCGGAGGTGTTCAAGCCCTACCAGAAGCACCACTCCACCGTGGCGGACGCCTGCCGGCTGGCCCGGGAGCTGAAGGCGGAAAACCTCATCCTCTACCACACCGAGGATAAAAACATCGCCCGGCGCAAGGCCCTCTACACCGCCGAGGGCGCGCCGCTCTTTTCCGGCAACCTGTTCGTGCCGGAGGATCTGGAGACCTTTGAACTGTAAAAGCAGGCCCGGCGGAGGACGCGCGTCCCCTGCCGGGCCTGCTTTTTATTCAGCCTTTGCGGACACCGTACGGAAGGTCTTTTCGATCATGCCCGTCATCAGCGCGATGAGCAGCGCCAGAAACAGCGGCATCCCGCTCAGGCCTGCCCGGTTCGCGATCAGGCCGAACAGGGGCGGCACAAGGGTGGAGCCCACATAGGCGCTGGCCATCTGCACGCCGATCAAGCCCTGGGAGCGCTCCGCCCCGAAATTTTGCGGGGTGGCGTGGATGATGGCCGGGTACACCGGCGCGCAGCCCAGGCCGAAGAGCCCCAGCCCCGCCAGGGCCATCGTCTCCCCTCCCCCCGGCAGCGCCAGCACGGCCAGGCCCGCCGCGGCCACCACAGCGCCCAGCCGGATCATCCCCCGGTCGCCCAGGCGGTCGGCGATGAACCCGGAGATAAACCGGCCGGCGGTGATGCCCACATAGAGCATCGCCGCGAAGGCTGCCGCCCGCTGGGCGGAAAAGCCCCGCGCCCCCGCCAGATAGCTGCTGGCCCAGAGCATCGAGGTGCCCTCCGCCCCGCAGTAGGCGAAAAAGCCCGCGAACAGGGTCGGCGCGCCCTTGATCTTCAGCGCGCCCCGCACCCCCAGCACCGAACCGGCGCGGGCGCTCTCCTCCGTTGCCCGGCAGGCGTTCCACACCGGCAGGGTGAGCACCAGCACCGCCCCGATGCCCAGCTGGAGCAGGGCCACCGCGCGATACCCCAGCTGCCAGCCGGAACGGCGCAGCGCCCAACTCATGATGCAGGGGCTGAGCACGGTGCCCACGCCCCAAAAGCAGTGCAGCCAACTCATGTGTCGGGAGCGGTAGTGCAGGGCCACGAAATTGTTGATGGCCGAGTCGATGCAGCCGGCGGCCAGGCCGTAGGGCACCGCCCACAGGCAGAGCATCCAGAACCGGGTGGAGACGGAAAACCCCAGCAGGGCGGCGGCGCTCAAAAACACGCTGCCCACCGTGACGCCCCGGGTGGTGAACCGGGCGGTGAGCCGTTCGGACAGAAGGCTGGAACAGATCGTTCCGCCGGTGATGATCATGGAGACCATGCCGGCGGCGGAGAGGGGCTGGTCAAAGACCAGCCGCATGGTGGGCCAGCCCGACCCCAGCAGCGAGTCCGGCAGGCCCAGGCTGATGAACACAAGATAGATGACGGCGAGAAGCAGGGTATACATGGCGCGTTTCCTTTCCGGCGGGCGATGCCCTTCGCAAGCAAAGGGGGCGCGCCCGCGCCCCCCTTGTCCCGTTTATTTTGCCGCGGCGTTCACCAGGCCAGCACGCTCTGGATGAAGAGGAACGCCACGAAGATGGGCAGGATGTAGGTGACATACACCCGGATCCAGTCGGGCACCTTGATGCCCTTGCCCCGGTTGGCCTCCTCCTGGTATTTTTTGAAGCCCCAGCCCACCCGGCTGATGCAGAAGAACAGATACACCAGGCTGCCGAAGGGCAGCAGGATGTTGCTGATGAGGTAGTCCTCCACATCCATCAGGGTGGAGCCCGCGCCCCGGGGCTCAAAGGCCGACCAGACGTTGAAGCCCAGCACGCAGGGCATGGAGATGAGCGCCACCACCACGCCGTTCACCAGCGCCGCCTTTTTGCGGGTCCAGCCGGTGAGGTCCATGGTGCAGGCCAGGATGTTCTCGAACACCGCGATGATGGTGGAGAAGGCGGCGAAACTCATGAAGAGGAAGAACAGGCTGCCCCACATCCGGCCGCCGGGCATGTCGTTGAAGACGTTGGGCAGGGTGATGAAGATCAGGTTGGGGCCGCTGTCCGCCGGCACGCCGTAGGCCATGCAGGCCGGAAAGATGATGAGGCCGGAGGTGAAGGCCACGAAGGTGTCCAGCGCGGCGATGTTCACGCTCTCGCCCAGCAGGCTGCGCTGGCGGCCCAGATAGCTGCCGAAGATCAGCATGGCCCCAATGCCCAGGCTCAGGGTAAAGAAACTTTGGTTCAGCGCCGCGGTCACCACGCCCAGGGTGTTCCGCACCGTTTCCAGAGCCGTGTCGCCCGCCATCACCGAGAAGTCCGGCACCAGATAGAACTTGACGCCCTCGATGCCGCCGGGCAGCAGCACGCTGTTCACCGCCAGCACCACGATCAGCGCCAGCAGCGCCAGCATCATCCACTTGGTGATGCGCTCCACGCCTTTTTGCAATCCCATGGAGCAGATCACAAAGCCCAGCACCACCACCACCAGCATCCAGAAGGTCATGGTGACGGGCTGGCCCAGCATGCCGGAAAAGGCCGCGGCCACGCCGTCGGTGTCCAGCCCTTTCAGCCGGCCGGCGAGGGAGCGGTAAAAATAATAGAGCATCCAGCCGGTGACGCTGGTGTAAAAACTCATGAGCACATAGTTGCCCAGCATGGCCACCTTGCCGTGCCAGTGCCAGACGGTGCCCGCCGGCTCCAGCTGCTGATAGGCCAGCACACAGCTTTTGCGGCTGGCGCGGCCGATGGCGAACTCCATGGTGAGCACCGGCACGCCCACCGCCACCAGGAACAGCACATAGAGCACGACAAAGGCGCCGCCGCCGTTCTGCCCTACCACATAGGGGAAGCGCCACACGTTGCCGATACCGATGGCGCACCCGGCGCTGATGAGCAAAAAGCCCAGCCGGGATTTGAAACTCTCACGCTGCATGATAACACCTCACAGAGATTTGGCGCGCCGGCGCGGCCCGCAATGCCGCCGCTTTAGCGCAGTACCTTTTTATTATAGCGAGGCCCGCTCCTGCTTGCAAGACGCCGCGGCCGAAATCGCACAAAAGCCCCCGACAACCAGCGGTTTTCGGGGGCTTTTGATCCTTTGGTTCAGCCCAGCTTGCTCACGTTCATGTCCACGCGGGTGGAGATGCCGGGCACGGTGCCGGAACTGGTGTACTGCCAGATATCATAGTTGTACTTGAAATCCAGATTGTCGCGGTACTGGGCGATCCAGATGCTGTAGCCGGTGAGGCTGGCCATGTTCAGGTTGTTGTAGAACCAGGAGGCGTAGCTGTAAACGCCGGCGCGGTAGCCCGCGTTCTGGATGGCATTGCAGAAGGCCACCGCGTTGCGGGTGCGCTGGTCGCGGCTGATGCCGTCCGCCCGGCCGGTATCGCCCGCCACCTTTTCGGTGTCGAAGTAGATGGGGTAGCTCACCCGGCCGCCGGTCTCCTGCAGCAGGCGCACCACCATACTGGCCTCCTCCACCGCCTCGTTCTCGTCGACGGCCTGGCTGTAGAAGTACAGGCCCACCTTGAGGCCGGCGGCGTTGGCGCCCTGGATGTTCTTGCGGAAATAGGGGTCTTCCACCAGCGCGCCCGTGCCGTAGCCGCGGTAACCCACGCGGATGATGGCGAAGTCGATGCCGCTGGCCTTCACCGCGTTCCAGTCGATGTTGTACTGGTACTTGGACACGTCCACACCCTTCACCAGCCCGTTGCTGGAGCCGCTGTCCCCGGTGGAGGGCTTGCCGTTGGCGTCAAACTTGTACTTGACGCCGGCGATGATCTTTTCGGTGTTCACCAGCTTCTCGTGGGTGGTGGGGTCGTAAAAGGCCTGCTTGTCGTCAAAGCTGGGCTGCCAGCCGCTGTACAGCACCTGCACGGTGACCTCGACAGCCACCAGCTTGAAGGTGCCGTTCGCCACCGCGTTGCCGTTCTGGAAGAGCACCACCGTGGGAACGGGCGTGGGGCCCGGGGTGGGGGTGGCCGGCGCGGGGGTGGGCGTGGCCGGCACCGGGGTGGGGGTGGCCGGCGCGGGGGTGGGCGTGGCCGGCACCGGGGTGGCCGGCACAGGCGTTGCCGGTTCGGGGGTGGCCGGCACAGGCGTTGCCGGTTCGGGGGTGGCCGGCACAGGCGTCGCAGGTTCGGGGGTGGCCGGCACCGGCGTAGCGGCAGGGGTCTCCGGCGTCGCTGCGGGGGTCTCCGGCGTAGAATTGACACCTTCCCGCCCCTCCTGCTGAACCGTCGAGGTCTCGTCGGCATAGGCCACCGGGAAGAACAGCCGGCTCAGGCCAAACCCGCCCAGCGCGTTGCTCAGGCTGTTTGCGGGGGCGGCCGCATCGTAGGCCGCTTCCACGATGTAGACGGTGCCGTCGGGGGCGGTGGCCGTCTTGCTCACATAGTAGTTGGAGCGGGTGCCGTCGGCGTTGAGCAGCCAGTCCTTGCCGTTGGCGCTCTGCACGTTGGCGCTCACCGTGTAGACGGTGCCCTTGACCTCCTGCTTGCTGCTGTCGTTGGATTCGTAGTCGTTGGCGGGCAGGGTGACGGTGGGATCAAAGCCCTCGGTGGTCTGGTCGTCCAGGACTTTGTCCTCGGTGACGATGTCCCCGGCGCCCACTTCGCTCTCGCTCTTGATCTGATCCTTGACCGCCTCGGTGTCCACCTTGTACACCACCTTCTCCTTCACCTTCGCGGTGACGGGCTCCGGCATTATGTAACCCTCCATCTCGGAGAGGCTCACGGTGTACTCGCCCACCGGCAGTTCCTCGATCAGCAGGGTGCCGGTCTTGGGGTCGATCTTATAGGTCTCGGTGGGTTTCTGGGTCTTGGAGCTGGAGGACCCGGACGATTTGCTCGAACTGGTGGAGGTCGCCTTGTAGTTCACCACCACCTCAAATTCGGTGCCGATCACCGGCAGTTCGGTGGCGGCGTCCATGACGGTGATGCCCAGGGTCTGCTGCACCGCCGTGACCTCCAGGGTCAGCTGGATGGGCGCCGGCGTGGGCGAGGGCGAGGGCGACGGGCTGGGCGAGGGCGACGGGCTGGGCGAGGCAGTGGCGCTCAGCGGCGCGGAACTGCTGACAGACGAACTGTTCGCCGCCGCGTTCACCGCCGTCAGCGCAATGCCGGCGCCGGTGCCCACGATCAGGATCATGGCGCAGCTCAGCGCCAGCACCGCCTTGTACAGCGGCATCCGGCTCCAGAAGCTGCGGGTAAAATACCGTGAAATATCATTTCTGTTCATGCTGTGACTGATTCCTCCGGCTGTGTTTCAAACCCGCCTTTTCCGCTTTTTGCGCGCAAAAGGCTATTTTTTCGTATATGCGTACCAAGTATAGCACATTTGCCGGCAAAGGTACACAAAATTCCACATTTT
>DWYI01000075.1 GCA_019118765.1 Candidatus Allofournierella merdavium
GCCTCAGCCAGGGCGGGCCGCCTTTTCACGGTCGCAAGCGAGGAACGGTTCTTTTTCGGCAGCGCCTGCATGGCAGGCCGGCGAATCGGGCCGGCTGCCCGCTTAACGCCGCGGTCAGGGTGGGTCGCCTCTTCGCGCCTGCGAGCGGGGGGAACGCTTCTTCTGGCAGCGTCTAAATGTACATCGGCGGCGCGTGCCGACTGCCCGCTTAACGTCGCGGCCAGGGTGGGCCACCTCCTCGCGGCTGCAGGCAGGGGGAACAACTCTTTTGGCAGCGCCTGCATGGCAGGCCGGCGAATCGGGCCGGCTGCCCGTCAGACGTGTACAAACCGGGGAAACTGCGGCCCCGCTCTGGACAGACAGGGCAAAAACTGGTATACTGGCACTATCGCTTTAGTGTGTTAAACCGGGAGGGATCGCAATGGATTTACTGGCGAAACTGAACAGCCTGCCCATGTTTTTGATCGTGGGCGTGGTGGTGGCCTTTATCGCGGCGCTCTGTGTGGTGTTTCTGGTGCGCAGCTGGCGGGCGGGCGTGGCCCTGGGCATGGACAAGGCCAGGCTGCGCCGGGCCATCACCTCCAGCGCCACCTTCACCCTGCTGCCCAGCGTCTCCATCCTGCTGGGGGTCATCGCCCTGTCCGGCAGTCTGGGCATCCCGCTGCCCTGGATCCGCCTGTCGGTGATCGGGGCGCTGCACTACGAGGGCAACGTGGCGGACATCGCCGCCCGCGCCGCCGGCATGAGCGGGGGCCTGGGCAGCGAGCCCCTCACCGCGCCGGTGTTTTTGACCATCGCCCTGGTGATGACCACCGGCATTCTGGCGGGGTGCTTTCTCTGCATCTTCTGCCTCAAGGCCTACATGAAAAAACTGCGGGGCGCCACCAAAACAAAAAAAGAGGGCAAAAAGGGCTTTGGCGATTACATGTTCACCGCCATGTTCGTGGGATTGGTCAGCGCCTACATCGGCTCGTACCTGGGCGAGTGGACCAGTACCGGCAATTACATGCCGCTGTTCGTGGCGGCGGTGAGCGCGGCTGCCATGGGCCTGTTCGAGTTCCTGGCCCGCAAAAAGGGCATGACCTGGCTGGACAACTTCTCCATGGCGGGCAGCATGCTGGTGGGCATGGCGGCGGCGGTGGCGCTGTTCGCCCTGGTGTGAGGAGGTGGGTATCGTGAACGAAGCGCAGAAAAACCAATACTACGACCGCTATGAGAACTCCACCCACCTGCTGGGCCGGCTGGGCACGGCGGCGGCCATCCTGCTGCTGCTGGCGGTGCCGCTGGCAATGGGCTGGGTGCTGGGCGCCTCCCCTGACTGGACCGCCTTCGGCGTGGGCTTCGCCCAGGTCGCCCTGATCTACTGGACCAGCGGCGTGGTGGAATTTCTGGTCTACGCGCCCATGCTGGGCTCCGGGGCCAGCTATCTCACCTTCATCACCGGTAACGCCGTCAACCTGAAGCTGCCCTGCGCGGTGAACGCCCGGGAGATCTGCGGCACCCAGGTGGGCACGCCGGAAAACGACATCGTTTCCACCCTGTCGGTGGCCACCAGCAGCCTGGTGACCACCCTGGTGCTGGCGCTGGGGGTGCTGTGCCTGGTGCCGCTGCGCCCGGTGCTGGAAAACCCGGCCCTGGCTCCCGCCTTCAACAACGTGATCCCCGCCCTGTTCGGGGCACTGGCCTTCAAATATTTCTCCAAGAGCCTCAAGCTGGCGGCGGCGCCGCTGGCCTTTATGTGCCTGCTGTTCGTGCTGGTGCCCAGCCTGATCGGGAGCGTTTCCTTCCTTATCCTGGTCAGCGGCGGCATGGCCATCGGCATCGCCTGGTGGATGTTCAAGACCGGGCGTCTGGGCTGAAAATTCTGTTGCAAAGGAGGGGCGCGGGATGGAAGTGCCGGTCCATGTGCAGGAGCTGCTGGACGCGCTGCGCGCCGGCGGCTTCACGGCCTGCCCGGTGGGCGGCTGCGTGCGGGACAGCCTGTTGGGCCGCGTCCCCGGCGACTGGGACCTGTGCACCAGCGCTCGCCCTGAACAGGTAAAACAGCGCCTCTCGGGCCGCTGGCGCACGGTGGACACCGGCGTCGCCCACGGCACGGTGACGGTGCTCACCGCCGGCGGCCCGGTGGAGGTGACCACCTTCCGGGTGGAAGACGGCTACTCCGATCACCGCCGGCCCGACGGGGTGCGGTTCGTGGCCAGCCTGGAGGAGGACCTGGCCCGGCGCGACTTTACTGTGAACGCCATGGCCCTGGACGAGGGGGGCATCGTGGACCCCTTTGGCGGGCGGGCCGATCTGGAGGCGCGGGTCATCCGCTGTGTGGGGGAGCCCGCCGCCCGTTTCGAGGAGGACGCGTTGCGCATTCTGCGGGCGCTGCGCTTTGCCGCCTGCCTGGATTTTTCCATCGAGCCGGCCACCCTGGCGGCCGCCCGCGCCGCCGCGCCCACCCTTTGCCGGGTGAGCGCCGAGCGGGTATTCGCTGAGCTGGACAAGCTGCTGCGGGGCGCCGGCGCGGGGCGGGTGCTGGCGGAGAGCGGCGATATCCTGGCCCAGGTCATCCCGGCCATCGGGCCCTGCCTGGGCTTTGACCTGCACACCCCACGCCATGACCGGGACCTGTGGGCGCACATCGCCCGGGCGGTGGGGTTGGCGCCGGCGCGGCGGAACGTCCGCTGGGCGCTGCTGCTGCACGACCTGGCAAAGCCCGCCTGCTTCGCCCTGGACGCCGGGGGCGTCGGCCACGCCCCCGGCCACGCTGCCCGGGGCGCGGCGCTGGCGCGGCAGATCCTCGCCGACCTGAAGGCGCCGGGACGGCTGGCGCGGGCGGTGGAGCCGCTGGTGCGCTGGCACGACACCCCGATGCCTCAGGACCTTCCCGGCGCGCGGCGCTGGCTGGGCCGTTGGGGCTGGCCCACACTGGAGGAGATGGTGGCCGTGAAGCGGGCGGATCTGCGGGCCCATGCCGCCACCGCCGTCATCCGGCGGCGGCTGGAGGAGGCCGACCGGTTCGAGCGGCTGGCGGGGGAGGCCCATCGCCGGGGCGACTGCGTGAGCCTGGAACAGCTGGCGGTGAACGGCAGCGACCTGATGCGCGCCGGCGTTTGCAAGGCGGGGCCGCGGCTGGGCAGGCTGCTGGGCGCGGCGCTGAACGAGGTGATCGAGGGCCGGCTGGAAAACGACCCTGAAACACTGCTGGCCTGGGCGAAGACGCAGAAGAATTGAAATAAAAAGGAGCGGACGGCCTGTCCGCTCCTTTTTTCACTCCACCCAGATGCGCCCGCTGATGTCGGTGGCGCCGTGGTTTACCACCCGCAGCTTCACCTCGCCAGGTTCAAGGCCCGCCAGGGAGAAATACTGCACGCCGTCGGCGCCGCTGAGGGCCTCGGTGTACACCGTTTCGCCGTCCTGGATGACCTCCAGTTCCAGCGTCTCGCCCTCGCAGATCACGTCCGCCGCCAGGATGCGGTCGTGGGGGTCGTCCAGGTCAAAACGGCCGGATTTGTGGTAGCCGTCGCTGGTCTTGCTCATGGAGAAACTCCACACCCCGTTCCGATGGCCCTGCGTGCTCATGATCACCCAGCCGGTGTTCACGTCCATGGCGCTCTCGATGGGCAGGGAGGAATGGATGAACTCGCCCGTCGTGGTCTCAAGCGGGGTATCGACCGCGGAAAAGGCGAAGACGAACATGCCCGCCAGCAGCCCCGCCATGCACACCACGCTGGCAAGGCCGCAGACAATGGCCGCCGTGCCCAGGGCGCCCAGCCTGCGTTTGGGCGCGGGCTGGCCGTAGAGGCCGTTGGCCGCCCCGCAGGCGGGGCAGTAGCGGTCTGAGCGGGTGAGGAGGGAGCCGCAGTTCTCACAGGGCTCCAGGGGCGCCTTTCGCCCGAAGATAAAGTAGAGCAGCAGGGCGATGATGGGGCTGGCGAACACCGCCAGCAGCACCCACAGGGCGGGGGGCTGGCCGTGGAGGCGGCTGTCCCGGTAGAGCCAGAAGCAGCTGAGCACGGTGAACACCAGCGCCAGCACGCCGGCCAGGATAACGGATCCCGCGACAAGGATCACAGGCATGACGGCCATTTAAAGCATCTCCTTTCCGCCCTTTTGGGGCAGTTCCAGGGTGAGTTGTTCTTTCAGATCGGAGCATTTGAGGCCCACGAAGGTCATCACCACGCCCCCCACCGCCAGCCAGCCCAGGGCGAAAGCGGCCAGATGGGCGGCCAGCGGCATGACGGGCAAGGCGAAGAGGACGGCGGGCACCCCGCAGACGAAGAGGTTCGCGGTCATGGGCAGCCACCACAGCGAGAGTCGGCGGGCGGGGCGATTTTGCAGTTCCCGCTCCCGCTGATAAAGGCGGGCCTTCAGCACGGCGTTCAGCTCCGCGCCGGGCTCCTCGCCCGTTTGCAGGGCGGCGGTCAGCCGCCGGTCAAAGTTCTTGTCGTCCATAGCCGCTCGCCTCCATCTCTTTTTTTAGCAAAAGCCGCGCCTTGTGCAGCCGGCTTTTCACGGTGCCCTGGGGCAGTTTCAGGGCGCGGGCCGCCTCCGCCAGCGGCAGTTCGGCCCCGTACACCAGCAGCACCGCCGCCCGGTATTTGTCCGGCAGGCGCTCCACCGCCGCCGCCAGGGCCGCGCGTTCCGCCTCTGCCAGGGCCGCCGCCTCCGGCTCCTCGCCGCCGGCCAGGGGCGGCGGGGCCTCCCCGTCCAGTTCCACCGGCCGGGCGATGGCCGCCCGGCGGCGGCGCTTGCGGGCCTCGTTGTGCCACAGCCCGGTGGCCACGCTGTAAAGCAGCGCCCGGGGGCTGCGGCTTTCATCGGCGGTGAGGTCCAGTTCCAGCATCCGCAGAAAGGTCTGCTGATAAAGGTCCTCCCCGTCCGGCCCGAAGCCGGTCAGCCGCCGGCAGTAGCGGTAGATCTCTGTTCCGTAGCAGCCCAGCAGCTGCTCCACCTGGATTGCCTGCACCCGGCCCACCTCCCTTGTGTGTGATCCAGACGTCCGTTTCGCCCTGTAATCGTCGCCAAAGGGGCGGCGGTTCATTTTTTGAGGAACATTTTTGGCAGGGCGCAAAAAAGCCGGGGCCCCGAGGCCCCGGCGTAAAATTTGCGTCTGCGGCAAAAATCAGCCCAGCACCACCAATTCCGGCGGCGCGAGAAAGCGAAAGGGCACCCCGCTCATGCCGATGCCCCGGCTGACGTACAGCTGGGCCGCCCCCGGCCCCTGGGGCCGGTAGAGGCCGTAGGGGTAGAACTTGCCCCCCGGCGGCAGGATCAGCCGGGTGAGGGCGGGCAGTTTCACCTGGCCGGCGTGGCTGTGGCCGCTGAGCATCAGATCCACCTTTTTCAACGGCAGATAGCGGGCCTTGTCCGGCATGTGGCACAGGCAGATGCGCCAGCCGTCGGCGGGCATGGCCCGCAGCGCCCGGCCGGAGGAGTAGGGCGAAAGGCCGCACACCGTCACCCCCGGCGCGGGGCGGGCGATGCCGTCCCACAGCACGGTGAATCCCCCGGCCCGGAACAGCTGCTCAAAGAAGGGGCGCGCGCCGTCCCGCACGTCGTGGTTGCCCAGCACCGCGTACTTGCCCTTCGGCGCGCGGATGCGCCCCAGCTGCCGCGCCAGTTCCGGAAAGGGCAGGGCCCAGGCGTCCCGCAGGAATTTGGCGAAAAAGTCCCCGCCAAAGAGCACCAGGTCCGGTTTCAGGGCGTTGATGCGCCGCACCACCTCCGCCAGCCGCGCCGGCGGGGTGCGGCGGCCGAGGTGCAGGTCGCTGAAAAACACCACCCGCAGCGGCGGCCGCTTGTCCAGCGGAGGGCGGGTGACGGTGAGGCTTCGGGGCTCCAGCCGGGAGGCGTAGAAAGCCAGCCCCAGCCCGGCGGCGGTGAGCGCCGCCGCCCCGCCCAGCAGCGCGGCATTGCCCGCGGCGTTCCGCTCCACGGTCAGTACCCCACGATGATGCCGCCGGTCTCGGCGTAGAAGCTGGTCAGGCCGCTGCAGGGCAGCACCACCACCTTGGCGCCGGGCCATTTGTTCTCGATGCCGTTCTTCAGCAGCAGGGCGGCCTTTTCGTTCTGGCAGTGGCTGATCACCGCCGGCTCCAGCCCGTTGTAGCCCCGGTGGTCCATCTCCTCCAGCAGCAGGGCCAGCATCCGGGTCTCGCCCCGGGTCTTGTGCAGCATCTCCAGCTTGCCCTCCTCGCTGCCACGGCCCACCGCCCGCATGTTCATCACGCCGGCCACAAAGCCCGCCAGGCGGCTGAGCCGGCCGTTCTTCACCAGGTTGTCAAAGCTGGCCAGGGCGAAGAGGATCTGTTTTTGGGCAAACCAGATCTCCCACTCCCGCACCAGTTCCTCAAAGGGCAGGCCGGCGGTCACCAGCTCGTTTGCCTTCCAGATGGCCAGGGCCATCTCGCCGCCGGTGGACAGGCTGTCCAGCACATAGATCTTCTTCTCCGGGTGGCTTTCCAGCACCATATCGCGGGCCACCATGGCGCTGTTGTAGCTGCCGGACAGGTTGCTGCTGATGGTGATGGCAAGGATCTCATCCGCCTGCAAAAACTTCTCCGCCCACTCCTCGGGGCTGGGGCAGGCGGTGGTGGAGGCGCCGTTGTAGTTGTGCATGGCGTTCATCATGGCGCCCACATCCAGGGCGGAATTGTCCACAAATTCCCGCTCGCCCACCCGGATCTTCAGGGGCACGGTGGCGAAGGTGAGGCCCGGGGCGGGGTTTTCCAGGCGGCGCAGTTCGCAGGAGGAGTCGCTGACGATCATCCAGGACATAATGCATATCTCCTTTGTATGAGAGGGCCGCGGCGCGACCCATCTGGTATTTAAAACTACATCTCTTTCCCCATTGTAACAGTGCGGGGAAACTCCGTCAAGCGAAAACGGGCAAAATCCCGTGACAAAACGCCCCGCCTGCGGTACAATGATAGGGCATTGCGGCCCGGGCTCTGCGAGGCGGGGCGATGCGGGCCGACAGGGGAGGAAACAGGACATGAAAGGGCGAAAAAACGGCGTGTTTTTGGTGCTGGCCGCGGCGGTGCTGATGAGTTTCGGCGGGCTGATGATCAAGGCGATCCCCTGGAACGCCATGGCGGTGAACAGCGGGCGGAACCTCTTCGCGGCGCTGGTGACCTTCGGTTATATGAAAGCGATGGGCATGCCGGTGCGGGCAAACCGCACGGTGCTGGGGTGCGCGGCGTGCGTCGCCGCCTGCAACGTGGCCTACACCCTGGCCACCCGGCTCACCACCGCCGCTAACGCGGTGGTGCTGCAGTACACCAGCCCGGTGTTCATCCTGCTCTATCTCTGGGTGTTCTTCAAACAGAAGCCCCGCCGGCTGGACCTGGCCGCCTGTGTGGTGGTGTTCGCCGGCATGGCCTGCTGCTTTGCCGGCAGTCTCGAAACGGGGGGTATGGCGGGCAACCTGCTGGCGGTAGCCGCCGCCAGCTGCTACGCGGTGGTGTTCATGGTGAACATGTTCCCCGGGGCGGACAGTTTCTCCAGCTATTTCTGGAGTCAGGTGCTGGGGTTTGCCGTGGGGCTGCCCTGGCTGCTGCGGGAGCCGGCCATGAGCGCCGCCAGCTGGGGCGCCATCGCGCTGATGGGCGCGGTGCAGGTGAGCGCCGCCTACATCCTGATGGCCCGGGGCCTGGCCACCACCGAGCCGGTGGCGGCGAACCTGGTGTGCATGACCGAGCCGGTGCTGAACCCGGTGTGGGTCGCCCTGTTCTGGGGCGAACGGGTGGGCCCCATGAGCATTCTGGGCATCGCGGTGGTGCTGGCGGGGCTGCTGTTCTACAACCTGGCCGGCGCGAAAAAGAGGGGCGGCAGTGAGGCTGCCCCCGCGAAGGTGAAATAACCCTCCGCCGCTGCTTCGTATATAGAATATGGGCGGGGACGAAAAGCATATTCTGCCCCCCGGCGGAAAATACTGATACTGACCCCCGAGTGTGAATTTTCTGTGGCCTTGCTTGCGCCGGGCCTGCCGCTGGGGTATAATACTGAATGTATACTGTTTTGTACGAAGAGGGAGAGGAAGATGGCAACCTACCGGGAATTCCGCGAACAGGTGAAGCGCCGCCGCAGGCGAAAATTCATCCTGCGCCTGTCGCTGCTGATCGCGGCGGCCGCCGCCGTGTGCGGGGTGGCGTTCTTCGCGCTGTACACTGTGCTCACCGGCGCGGGCTGGATGCCCGGCGCGGACGCGCTGACGGCGTCGTCCGGCGCATCCTCTTCCGCGCCGTCCGGCGAAGCGGCCTCCGATGCCGCGGACGGCGAGCCGGCCTCCGCGCCTCAGAGCACCGGCGCCTCCGATGGGACCGACGCCCCCGGGGCGGCCTGGAACACCTCCACCCCGGTGCAGCAGACCCTGAGCACCGAGGTCACCGGCGCGGACTACCGGATGCTGGCGGTGGGGGCCTCCGCCGCGGTGGACTACAGCTTTTTTGACCGGGCGGCCATCCTGGGCGACAGCGTCAGCCAGGGCTGGAACGTCTATGAATCCCCCATGAAGGCCCACGCCTTCATCTGCGCCTACAAGAGCATCGGCCCCAGCGCCGTGGTCAACAAGCAGACCGCCAACCCGGGCCCGCAATCCGGCCGGGGCGAGGAAAACATCTACGAGACCGTCATCAACTCCAACCCCCTGCGGCTGTATATCCTGCTGGGCACCAACGCCCTGGTGCGGGACGGCGAGGCCACCGAGCAGTCCTTCCTGAACTATTACAGTCAAATGCTGGATATGTTCAAGGCCGACCTGGGGGACGGGGTGGACATCTACGTCCAGTCGGTCACGCCGGTGCGGCCGGGGGCCAGCCAGCCGGGCCTGTATAAGGAGCGCATCCAGCGGGTGAATACCCAGCTGGCGCTGCTGGCCCGGGAAAAGGGCTGCCATTTCGTGAACATCTACGAGGCGCTGCAGGATGCCAACGGCGACCTGCGGGAGGATCTGGCCGCTCAGGACAAGGTGCACCTGAACCAGAACGCCTATCCCATCCTGGCCGAGTACCTGGCCACCCACACCGTCTGATCGACCAGCGCAAAAAGGAGGCCGGCATGGCCAGCTACCGTGAATTTCGAAAAGAGACCCTCTCCCGCCGGCGGCGGCGCTCGGCGCAGCGCGCGCTGCGGCTGGTGCTGGCGGCGGCGGTGCTGCTGGGCCTGGCCTGGGTGATCACCTGGGCCATCGAGACGATCCGCGGCGGGGGCAGCACGGTCGACCCGAACAGCACCCTGGACCTGGGCACCACGGGCCTGGCCGGCAGCGTGCTGGCGCCGCTGCCCATGGAGAACCCGGTCACCGACACGGGCGGCGGGGTGCAGTTCGCCAGCATGGGCCCGGTGCAGCAGGCCGAGGGCTGGAGCTACACCGGCCTCACCTACGACAAGATCTGCCTGCCCGCCTGCGGCCGGGTGGACAACAGCTATTTCTCCACCGCGCTCTTCCTGGGCGACAGCGTCACCGAGGGCCTGGGCCTCTACGAGAACCCGGTGAAGGATGTGGCCACCGTGCGGGGCTACCGGGGTGCCACCCCCGGCGACGTGGTGAACCGCGTGGTGATGACCGACTTCAACACCAGCGAGCAGTCGGTGCCGCTGGACGTGATCGCCCAGACCGCCCCCAAGAGCATCTATCTCATGTTCGGCGCCAACGCCCTGGCCGCCCGGGACGACGAGGCCACCGAGAACAGCTTCATCGCCTACTACGGCCAGATGATCGACCTGGTGCGCCAGGCGGCCCCCGACGCGGACATCTACGTCCAGACCATGACCCCCGTGGCGGCGGACTACGCCAGCACCGGCATCTACAAGGCGCGCATCCAGCGGGTGAACGAGAAGCTGGCGAACATGGCGCTGGAAAAGGGCGTTTACTTCGTGGACGTCTACTCCGCGTTGGCGGACGACAACGGCGACCTGCTGGCGGAGTACTCCTCCGACGGCCTGCACATGGTGGCCGCGGGCTACAAGGCCTGGGTGGACTGCCTGGCCGGCCATGTGGCCTACAGCGCCGACAATCCCTATGTGATGGGCAGCGAGTATTACATCGCAAAATAAGAAAAGGCACGGGACGCGTCCCGTGCCTTTTTCGCGTTTTATTGTATTCGCCGGCCGGGCTCACTCCACCGCGTCCGCCTCCGTCTCCCGCACGATGTACACCGGGCGGCGCTTGACCTCCATGTAGGTCTTGGCCAGATACTGCCCCAGCACCCCCATGCAGAACAGCTGCACGCCGCTGCACAGAAAGATGATGCACACAAGGCTGGGCCAGCCGCTGGTGGGGTCGCCGAAGAGCAGGGTGCGGGCGATGATGAACAGGATCATCACAAAGGCCAGCGCGCAGAAGGCGATGCCCATCAGGCTGGCCAGCGCCAACGGCGCGGTGGAGAAGGCCACGATACCCTCCAGCGAGTAGCGGAACAGCTTCCAGAAGCTCCACTTGGTCTCGCCGGCCACCCGCTCCACGTTCACATACTCCAGCCACTTGGTCCTGAAGCCCACCCAGCCGAAGATGCCCTTGGAAAAGCGGTTGTATTCCGGCAGCGCCAGGATGGCGTCCACCATCCGCCGGCGCATCAGCCGGTAGTCCCGCGCGCCGTCCACAATGTCCGCGTCGCTCATCCGGTTGATGATCTTATAGAACATCCGGGCAAAAAAGCTGCGGATGGGCGGCTCGCCCTTGCGGGTGGTGCGGCGGGTGGCGGCGCAGTCGTAATCCTCTTTCAGCAGCGCGTCCAGCATCTCCGGCAGCAGGGCCGGCGGGTCCTGCAGGTCCGCGTCCATCATGGCCACATAGTCGCCCCTGGCCGCCTCAAGGCCCGCCAGAATGCCCGCCTCCTTGCCGAAGTTGCGGGAAAAGCTGATGTAGCGCACCCGCTTGTCCTGCCGGCGCAGCCCGCGGGCGATGGAAAGGGTGTCGTCCTTCGAGCCGTCGTCCACAAAGATAAACTCAAAATCCGCCCCGTGGCTGGCCTTCATTTCGCCGGCCACGCGGCAGATCTCCTTGTAAAAGAAGGGCAGCGCCTCCTGCTCGTTGTAGCAGGGCACCACGATGGAAAGCAGCATACCGCCACCGCCTTTGCAATTGTTGGTCTTATTTTAACACAAAGGCGGCAGGGCGGCAAGCGTTCGCCCGCGCTCTGCCATCCCGGCGGATCTGTAAAAAAATTGCGCAGGAAATACAAAATCAATTGTTTTGTCCTGCTGTTTTTGTTATAATATTTAAACACGATGCGTTGGCGTACGATTCATCTCGAAAAAGGGGGCGTGCCGGTGAAACCGTGGATGACCGCGCTGCGGGAACTGGCGTGGCTCACACAGCTGGGGTTTTCGCTGGTCACGCCGCCGTTTTTATGCGCCTGGGGGGCCTGGTGGCTCATCGACGCCAAGGGCTTTCCCGCCTGGGTGATGCTGCCGGCGCTGGGCCTGGGCCTGGGCGCGGCGGGTGCGTCCTTCTGGGGGTTTTACCGCTATGTGCAGCGGAAAAGCCGGCCCGGCAAAAAGGGCCCCGCCGCCTTCAACGACCACGTCTGAAAGAGAGGAACATCCGGATGAAATTACAGCCGGCTGTAAAAAAAGAGACCGCCCACATCGCCCTGGGCACCGCCGCGGGCGTGGCGGTGATGTTCGCCGTGTTCGCCGCGCTGGGCCGGTTCGACTACACCGTGGCCCTGGGGGGCGTTTTGGGCGGCGCGGTGGCGGTGGCGAATTTTCTGCTGCTGGGCCTGACGGTGCAGAAGATCACCGGCGAGGCGAACGCCGAGCGGGGCCAGAAGATGATGCAGTTTTCCTACAGCATGCGGATGCTGCTGATGGCGCTGTGGCTGATTTTGGCGGTGAGCCTGCCCTTCCTGCACTGGGTGGCGGCGGCGGTGCCGCTGCTTATGCCCCGCGTCACCATCGCGGTGATGCAGCTGACGGGCATGTACAAAAAAGACGAGCAAAAGGGGGAACAAAGCGACCATGAACGTTGAGATCACCGGCCCCAAGATCCTGTGGGAATCCTCCTGGTCGGTGCCGCTGCTGGGCAAGTTCCAGCTCACCGAGAGCCTGCTGGACGCCTGGATTATCCTGGCGGCCATCGCGCTGCTCTGCTGGTGGCTGGGGCGGGGCCTCACGGTGGACAAGATCAGCAAAAAACAGGCGGTGGCGGAACTGATCGTCACCACCTGCAAGAACTTTGTCATCGGCAACATGGGCCAGAAATACGCCCACTTCGTGCCCTTCATCGGGGCGCTGTTCAGCTATTCGGCGCTGTGCAGCCTCTCCAGCCTGATCGGGCTGTATCCGGCCACCAGCGATCTTTCCACCGAGCTGTCCTGGGCGCTGCTGGTGTTCGTGATGATCACCGCCACCAAGATAAAGACCAACGGCATCGGCGGGTATCTTCTGGGGTTCACCACACCCATCCCGGTGTTCACCCCCTTCAACATCATCAGCGAGCTGGCCACCCCCATCTCCATGGCCTTCCGTCACTTCGGCAACATCATGTCCGGCGGGGTCATCAGCACGCTGGTGTACGCGGCGCTGGCGGTGGCCAGCAACGCGGTGCTGGGCCTGCTGCCCGGGGCGCTGGGCGAGGTGCTCAGCCTCATCCCGCTGTTCCAGCTGGGCATCCCGGCCATCCTGTCCATCTACTTCGACCTGTTCAGCAGCCTGATGCAGGCGTTTATCTTCTGCATGCTCACCATGCTGTACATCGCCAACGCCGCAGAGAGCGACGGCTGACCTTCTGGCCCGACGCGGCCGCCGGCCGCGAGGAAAAACGCCCCTCCGGGGCGGCATACAAACAAGTACTTCAATTTTAGGAGGAACTATCTATGTTGGAGAAAGCAATCGTTCTGGCCGGCTGCGCCATCGGCGCGGGTCTCGCTCTGATCGCAGGTATCGGCCCCGGTATCGGCGAAGGTTACGCCGTGGGCCAGGCCTGCTCGGCCATCGGCCGCCAGCCCGAGTGCAAGGGCGACGTCACCAGCACCATGCTGCTGGGCTGCGCCATTGCCGAGACCACCGGTATCTATGGCTTCGTCACCGGCCTGCTGCTGCTGTTCGTGGCGCCGGGCATGTTCACCGCTATGCTGGGCTGATGGCCCGGCCCGGATCGGGGGAAAGGGGAATGACCATTGGAACAATTTAAAGATCTGGTCACCATCACGCCCTGGCACATGATCATGATGCTGGGCAATCTGCTGATCCTCACGCTGATCGTCAAGAAACTGCTGTTCGACCGGGTGCAGAAGGTGCTGAACGAGCGCCAGGCCCGGGCGGACGCCATGCTGGCGGACGCCAAGAAGGCCAAGGACACCGCCGAGGCGGAAAAGGCCGACTACGAGGCGCACCTGGCCGCCGCGCGGCAGGAGGCCGCCGATCTGCTGGAGCAGGCGGGCAAGACCGCCGCGGCCCGCAGCGAGCAGACGCTGGAGGCCGCCCGCCAGCAGGCCGCCCAGATGAAGCAGAAGGCCGAGGCGGAGATCGAGCAGGCCCGCAAGAAGGCTTTGAACGACGCCAAGGACGAGATCGGCGGCATGGCCATGGCCATCGCCAGCAAGGTGGTGGAGCGGGAGATCAGCGAGGCCGACCACAAGGCCCTGATCGACGAGTTCATCGAGAAGGTGGGTGACGCCTCATGACCGCCGCGGGCGCCGAGTACGGCGGCGCGCTCTACGAGCTGGCCGTCGAGGAAGGCCTGGAACAGACGATCCTGGAGCAGCTGGACCAGGTGTGCCGGCTGCTGGCCGAAAATCCCGCGTATGTAAAACTGCTGGCGATGCCCAGCGTGCCCAAGGCCGAGCGCTGCGCCGCGCTGGACGAGGCCTTCGGCGGGCAGGCCGAGCCCTACCTGCTGAATTTCCTCAAGCTGCTATGCGAGAAGGGTGAGATCCGCAGCCTGCCCGACTGCCGCAAGGAATACCGTGCCCGGTACAACCAGGCCCACGGCATCCTGGAGGCCACGGCGGTGACCGCGGTGCCCATGAGCGCCGGCCAGGCCGACGCGCTGAAGAAAAAGCTGGAGTCGATCACCGGCAAGACCATCGCCCTGACCGCCCGGGTGGAACCCGGCTGCCTGGGCGGCGTGCGGCTGGAGGTGGAGGGCACCCAGCTGGACGGCACGGTGAAGAACCGGCTGGATGAGATGCGGCGCCTGCTGGCCGCCACTTTGTAACGAGAAGGTGAAAGAATGCAATTGAAACCCGAAGAGATCACCCGGATCATCAAGGCGCAGATCAAGCACTACCAGAACGTCATCGAGCAGAGCGAGACCGGCAGCGTGATCCTGGTGGGCGACGGCATCGCCCGGGCGGTGGGTCTTGAGAAATGCATGAGCGGCGAACTGGTGGAGTTTGACAACGGCGCTTACGGCATGGCTCAGAACCTGGAAGAGAACAGCGTCTCCATCGTGCTGCTGGGCGACGAGGGGGGCATCAAGGAGGGCAGTGTGGTCAAGCGCACCGGCCGCGTGGTGAGCGTGCCGGTGGGCGAGGCCATGATCGGCCGGGTGGTGAACGCCCTGGGCCAGCCCATCGACGGCAAGGGCCCCATCGACACCGCCGAGTACCGGCCCATCGAGTCGCCCGCGCCCGGCATCATCCAGCGCCAGGGCGTGTCGGTGCCGCTGCAGACCGGCATCAAGGCCATCGACTCGATGATCCCCATCGGCCGGGGCCAGCGCGAGCTCATCATCGGCGACCGCCAGACCGGTAAAACGGTGATCGCCACCGACACCATCATCAACCAGAAGGGCACCGGCGTCATCTGCATCTATGTGGCCATCGGCCAGAAGCAGAGCACCGTGGCCCAGCTGGTGAACACCCTGGCGGAGAACGGCGCCATGGACTACACCATCGTGGTGTCCGCCACCGCCAGCGAGCTGTCGCCGCTGCAGTACATCGCCCCCTACGCCGGCTGCGCCATGGGCGAATACTTTATGGCACAGGGCAAGGACGTGCTGGTGATCTACGACGATCTGTCCAAGCACGCGGTGGCCTACCGCGCGCTGAGCCTTTTGATCCGGCGTCCGCCGGGACGTGAGGCATACCCCGGCGACGTGTTCTACCTGCACAGCCGCCTGTTGGAGCGCGCGGCCCGCATCGCCCCCGAGTACGGCGGCGGCAGCCTCACCGCCCTGCCCATCATCGAGACCCAGGCGGGCGACGTGTCCGCCTACATCCCCACCAACGTGATCTCCATCACCGACGGCCAGATCTTCCTGGAGAGCGAGCTGTTCCACAGCGGCGTCATGCCGGCGGTGAACCCGGGCATCTCGGTGTCCCGCGTGGGCGGCAACGCCCAGATCAAGGCGATGAAGAAAGTGGCCGGCAGCCTCAAGCTGCTGTACAGCCAGTACCGCGAGTTGCAGAGCTTCGCCCAGTTCGGCTCCGACCTGGACGCCGACACCAAGGCCCGTCTGGCCCAGGGTGAGCGCATCGTGGCCGTGCTCAAGCAGGACCGCAATTCCCCCGTTCCGGTGGAAAAGCAGGTGTGCATCTTCTACGCCGTCACCAAGGAGTACCTGAAGGACGTGGCCGTGGAGGACGTGAAGGAGTACGAGCAGGGGCTGTACGAGTATATGGACAGCCACGGCGAGGCGGTGCTCACCGCCATCCGGGACACCGGCAAGCTGGAGGCGGACACCGAGGCCGCGCTGAAGGCGGCGCTGGACGAGTACACCCGGCAGTTTTTGAACACCCGGGCGAAGTAAGGAGGCAGAGCGTATGGCAGGTGCGTCCATGAAGGACATCAAGCTGCGCATCAAGAGCGTGGAAGGCACCATGCAGATCACCAAGGCCATGGAGCTGGTGGCCTCCTCCAAGCTGCGCCGGGCCAAGGAGCGGGTGGAGAACAGCCGCCCCTACTTTGACGTGCTCCACGCGGCGCTGGACGACATCGCCTATTCCAACGACGAGTTCCGCTCGCCCTACATGGCCCGGCGGCCGGTGAAGACCAGCTGCTATGTGGTCATCGCCGGCGACCGGGGCCTGGCCGGCGGCTACAACAGCAACATCTTCAAGACGGTGGACAGCGCCACCGAGGGCAAAAACTGGTGTGTGCTGCCCATTGGCAAAAAGGCGCTGGAGCACTACCGCCGCCGGGGCGTGGCCATCGTCACCGAGCGGTACGCCGTGGCCGCCGACCTGGAGGTGAGCGGCTGCTACGACATCGCCCGCACCCTGGCGGAGGGCTTCGTGAAGGGCGAGTTCGACGAGATCGTGCTGGCCTACACCAACTTCGTGTCCATGCTCAGCCAGCAGCCGGCCACCCTGAAGCTGCTGCCGCTGAACTATGAGCCGGCGGAAAAGGGCAGCGGCCCCCGTCAGACCACCCTCTACGAGCCGGACAGCGAAACGGTGTACAACGCCATCGTGCCGGAGTACCTGGCGGGCCTTATCTGGGGTGGCCTGTGCGAGTCGGTGGCCAGCGAGTTGGGCGCCCGCCGCACCGCCATGGACGCCGCCAGCAAGAACGCCGGCGAGATGATCGAGACCCTGAGCCTGCATTACAACCGGGCCCGGCAGGCGGCCATCACCCAGGAAATCACCGAGATCGTGGCGGGCGCCGAGGGCTGAACAGCCCCCTCCGCCGCCGCAAAAAGGAGAAATGTCCATGCCGAATCAATACGAGGGCACCGTGGTGCAGGTCATCGGCCCGGTGCTGGATATCAAATTCCCCGACGGTCAGCTGCCGGCTTTGCTGAACGCCATCCGGGTGGAAAACGGTGACAAGAGCCTGATCGTGGAGGTCTCGCAGCACGTTGGCGACAATGTGGTGCGCTGCATCGCCATGAGCAGCACCGACGGCCTGGTGCGCGGCGCCAAGGCGGTGGACACCGGCGGCCCCATCAGCGTGCCGGTGGGCCGGGAGTGCCTGGGCCGCATCTTCAACCTGCTGGGCGAGCCGGTGGACGATATGCCCGCCCCCGAGACCGCGGAGCGCTGGCCCATCCACCGCGATCCCCCCAGCTACGAGGAACAGCAGATCACCACTGAGATCCTGGAGACCGGCATCAAGGTGGTGGACCTGATCTGCCCCTACGCCAAGGGCGGCAAGATCGGCCTGTTCGGCGGCGCCGGCGTGGGCAAAACGGTGCTCATCATGGAGCTGATCAACAACGTTGCCAAGCAGCACGGCGGCCTGTCGGTGTTCACCGGCGTGGGCGAGCGCACCCGCGAGGGCAACGACCTGTACAACGAGATGAAGGAGTCGGGGGTCATCAACAAGACCGCCCTGGTCTACGGCCAGATGAACGAGCCGCCGGGAGCCCGTATGCGGGTGGGCCTGTCCGGCCTGACCATGGCCGAGTACTTCCGCGACAAGGAGCACCAGGACGTGCTTCTCTTCATCGACAACATCTTCCGCTTCACCCAGGCCGGCAGCGAGGTCAGCGCCCTGATGGGCCGCATGCCTTCCGCCGTGGGCTACCAGCCCACCCTGGCCGACGAGGTGGGCGC
>DWYI01000076.1 GCA_019118765.1 Candidatus Allofournierella merdavium
CCGGGGCCAGAAGAACCCCCCCCGGCCCGGCAGGGAACGGGCCGACCAGGGCAGCCCCCGGCGGGCGGAGAAGGCCGCCGCGCCCCGCGTCCTTGACGACGACCCCGGCCTGCTGCTGATCTCCCGCAAGCCGCCGGCCCAGAAGTTCGCCAGTTTTGAGGAGTACATGAAAAGCCGGGGCGGCCCCGGCGCGCCCATCGAGGGCGACGAAGAGTGAAAAAGCGCGGCGCCGCCAAAAATCTGTTGCCGCGGCAACAGATTTTGATGATACCACTGCTATAATAAGACCCCGAACGGCCCGGAAAGGGCCCGGGATAAAAGGAGCGATCAGACATGAGTGCGATCAAAGCCATGGACGACCTGTGGTGGGTGGGCGTAGAGGACCACGACCTGCGGGTGTTCGACATCGTTATGCACAGCGATTGGGGCACCAGCTACAACGCCTACGCGGTGCGGGGCACCGAGGGCGTGGCGCTGTTCGAGACGGTGAAGGAGAAATTCTTCGACGAGTATCTGGAAAACATCCAGCAGGTTTGCAGCCTGGACGAAGTGCGCTACATCGTGGTGGGCCACACCGAGCCCGACCATTCCGGCAGCATGGAAAAGCTGCTGAAGCTGGTCCCCAATGCCACGGTGGTGGGCAGCGCCACCGCCCTGACCTTCCTGAAGGAGATCGTCAACGGGCCCTTCAAATCCCGCGCGGTGAAGGACGGCGACACCATCGACCTGGGCGGGCGCACCCTCACCTTCCTGAGCGTGCCCTTCCTGCACTGGCCGGACAGCATGTACACCTACATCCCCGAGATGAAGGCCCTGTTCACGGTGGACTCCTTCGGCTGCCACTACGCCGACGACCGGGTGTTCAACGACCAGATCGAGGGCGACTTCACCGAGGCCTACAAATACTACTTTGATTGCATCATGGGCCCCTTCAAGCCCTTCGTGCTGAAGGCGCTGGACAAGATCAAGGGCCTGGACATCCAGTTCATCGGCAACGGCCACGGCCCGGTGCTGCGCACCGACATCCCCAAATACCTGGAGATGTACCGCCAGTGGGCCACCCCCGTGGCGGTGCCCGCCGACCAGCGCCGGGTGGCCATCGCCTATGTGTCCGCCTACGGCTACACCCGCATGATCGCGAACGCGGTGGCCGAGGGCCTGGCGGACGCGGGGGTGAAGAAGGTGGAGCTCTACGACCTGGTGGAGGCCGACCTGGCCACGGCCCGCGCCGCAGTGCAGAGCGCCGACGGCTTTTTGCTGGGCAGCCCCACCCTCATCGGCGACGCGCTGCCCCCCGTCTATGAGATGCTCATCGGCCTGAACCCCATCATCCACAAGGGCAAGCCGGCGGGCGCCTTCGGCAGCTACGGCTGGAGCGGCGAGGCGGTGCCCAAGCTGATCGCCCAGATGCAGGCCATCGGCCTGTCGCTGCCGGTGGAGGGGCTGAAGATCCGCTTCAAGCCCAGCCAGGAGCAGCTGGAACAGGCCCGGCAGTACGGCCGCGACTTCGGCGCGGCGGTGCTGGCCTGAACCCCGCAAACCAAAGCGTCCCTGCCCGTTTCGGGCAGGGACGCTTTTCTTGTTTTCGCTCAGCGCCGCCGCAGCGCAAAGGCGGTGGCCAGGGCCAGCAGGCCGGTGGTGAGGATGGTGGAGGCCCAAATGAGCATGTTGCCGTCGGAGAGGATCTGCACGATGGAGAGCACCGACGCCAGGATGGACACGATGCCGAAGAGGGTGATGAGGTTGATCACCGTCTCGCCGCGGACGCGCTCCAGCTCCTGCTGGTGGGCGGCCAGGATGTCCAGCTTGGCGCTCACGTCCGCCACCGCGCTCTCCACATCGTTCACCTCCAAAAGGTTCGCGAAGATCTGCTTGACGTTGTGCCAGCGGGAGAGGTTCGCCGGGGCGGGCATCGGCGGCGCGGCGGTGCTGGACGCGGGGGCGGGCTGGTATCAGTGCCCGGCCTGCGGGGCCCTGTTCGTGCCCACCCTGGCGGAGTATGTGAAGGGGTACCACACCCTCACCCGCCGCAGGCTCACCTGCCCGGCGTGCGGCAAACGGGGCATGTGCCGTCACCGGGTGGCGCGCCGACCGCCAAACCGCAGAAGGGCGGCCTCCTTTGCGGGGCCGCCCTCGTATGTTTTTCAAGCTGGTTCCCGGCCCTTTGAGATAATACGATTTGTATTATCTTGTCATGATTCAACTTTGTGCACAGGAGAACAGCCTCTCGGCCAAAGGTCCGGGAGGCTGTTCTCTCATCGTCCGGTTTACAGATCGTCCGCGTCCTGGGTGGGGCGCTCGTCCGGGTCATCCGCCGGGGTGCCGGTGTAGCTGCCCAGCGGGTCATGCTCGCTGCCGCGGGCGGCCTTAACGACCTTGCGCACCATCTTGGGCAGGACGTTGTCCTTCTCTTTTTTCATGCTGTTCCCCCTTTTTGCGCTGGTCTGTGCATATAGCCTGCCCGGCCGGCCCATGCTACATACACATCCGTGTCTGGCAAAAGGAGGGGGACCACCCATGCGCAAAAGCGGCCCGCGGGCCTTTTGGATCTCGTTTTTTCTCACACTGGCCATCCTGATGCCCCTTTTGGGGGCATTTGTGTTCTATTCCGCCTGGCAGGAGCGGGAATCGGCCCCGGCGGCCGGCTCCCAGAGCGGCGTGCCGGTGCAGCGGCCCACGGCCGCCAACGACCGCACGGTGCTGGTGGCGGTGGCCGCCGAGCGGCCCGCCTTTGTGCTGCTGCGGCTCAACGCGCTGGAGCCGGCGGTCACCGTCTGCGTGGTGCCCGCCGAGAGCGTGCTGCTGGGGCCGGGGGGCACGGTGCTGCTGGCGGACAGCTACACCAGCGCCGGCCCCGCCCGGGCGGCGCAGCTGCTGGGCGAGACGCTGAACATCTCCATCGACCGGTACATCGCCATCACGCCGGGCAGCCTGGGCGAAGTGTGGGGCGAACTGGAACCGGTGCGGGTGAACCTGACCGGCCTGCTGGAGCAAAGCGAACTGGACGCCCTGGGCCTTGCCGGCGACCCGGTGCTGTCGCTGCAGCCGGGGGAGGCCACCGCCTTTCTGGACTCGCTGGACCTGCCGGTGGCCCGGCTGGCCCGGGTGCGGGGGGCGGTGTGGCAGGCGGCGCTGCGTCAGCAGCTGGAGAGCCTGCCCACCGCCCTGCCCGCCGGGCTGCGGGCGGTGAGCGGCAGCCTGCTGACCGACCTCACCGCCGCCGACCTCTACGACCTGGCGGACACCCTGGCCTGGCTGGTGAAGGAGGGGGCCGAGATCACCGCCGAGACGGTGCCCGGCCGCTACGACACCCACAGCGGCCGCTACGACTTCGCCCAGGACAGCATCGCCTTCGCCACCCGGATGTTCCCGCCGGCCCAGGGCGCGGACGCCTCGCCCGCGCCCTCCGCCTCCGCCGCGGTGTCCGACCCGCTGCAGCCCGAAGAGACGCTCACCCCCGCCACGCAGCCCTGAGCGCGGCCGCCGCCTCCCCCACCTGTTCGTCGGCCAGCGCGCCGTAGCCCACCACCACCGTGCGGGGGGCGCACCGCTCCGGCCGGGCCAGGTAGTAACCCGAAAGGCCCGCCAGCCGCACCCCCGCGGCGGCGGCCCGCTTTACCATCTCCTCCTCGTCGGGGCCGTTGTGCAGCTGCAACAGAAAATGCAGCCCGGTGTGCCGCCCGTAAAAGCGGGTGTTTTCGGCCCCCAGGGCCTCCTCCAGCGCGGCGGTGAGGGCCAGCATCCGGGCCCGGTAGCGCCCCCGGGCCCGGGCCAGCTGCCGGGCGAAGTGGCCCTCGTCCATATAGATGGCCAGCGTCTGCTGCTCAAAGCGGCTGACGGTGGAGGAATATCCCCCGAAGGCCGCCTCGAACCGGCTCAACAGGGGCAGGGGCAGCACCATGTAGGCGATGCGGATGCTGGGGGCCAGGCTGCGGGAGAAGGTGGACAGGTAGATCACCGGCCCCTCCCGCCCGGCCATGCCCTGCAGGCTGGGCAGCGGCCGCACGTCGAACCGGAACTCCGAGTCGTAGTCGTCTTCAATGATGTAGCGCCCCGGCGCGGCGGCCGCCCAGTTCAGCAGCCGGCTGCGCCGGCCCACCGGCATCACCGCCCCGGTGGGGAACTGGTGGCTGGGGGTCACATACACCAGCCGCGCCCCCGCCGCCGCCAGCGCCTCCGGGTCCAGGCCCTGCCCGTCCACCTCCACCGGCACGCAGCGGATGCCGTTGTTGTGCAAAATGCGCCGGGTGCGGGCGTAGCCGGGGTTTTCCAGGGCGGTGATGGGGTTGCCCGTCACCCGGGCCAGCAGGCCCAGCAGATACTCCACCCCCGCGCCCACCACCACCTGATCGGGGGTGCAGTCCACCCCCCGCCAGGCCCGCAGGTGCCGGGCGATGGCCGCCCGCAGCTCGATGTCGCCCCGGCCCTCCCCGTGGGCCAGCAGCCCCGGGCGGCTGTAGAGCAGTTCCTTCTGGATGCGCGCCCAGGTGCGGAAGGGAAAGAGGCCGGTGTCCACCCCGCCGGTGGACAGGTCGAACTTCCATTGCCGCGCCGGCGCCGCGGCCCGGGCCGGCCCATTTTCCGCCGCGGGGGACGGCGGGGCCAGGGGCGGCTGGTAGGGCCGTACATAGAACCCCGACCGGGGCCGCGCCTCCAGCCAGCCCTCCGCCGCCAGCAGCTGGTAAGCCCCGTCCACCGTGTTCACGCTCACCCCCAGCTGCCCGGCCAGCGTGCGCTTGCCGGGCATTTTTTCCCCCGCCCCCAGCTGGCCGGCCCGGATCTGCCCCGCCACCGCCCGGTACAGCTGTTCGTACAGCGGCCCCTGCTCCTCGGGCGAAAAGGTGATCTGCAGCATCGTTTTCCCCTTCTTTCTCAAACTGACCCCATAAAAAATATTTTTTCTGGATATTTCAATAGGTTCAGTGCGGCGTATAATGGTAGCATAGAGCGCGGGGAGAAGAAAGTCAAGCCCCGCGGCCCGGGGGGTGGGAAAGCCGCCGGGCGGGGAAGGAGTTTTGGATATGCCAAGAAGCAACGAGAAAGTGCAGCGGCTGGTGCTCATCGGCCTGCTGGCGGCGCTGGTGTTCGTGTTCACCTACATCGGCTTCGCCGTGCCCAGCCCCCTGGGCAAGGCCAAGGTGCACATGGGCAACGTGATGTGCCTGTTGGGCGGGCTGCTGTTCGGCGGGGTGCCGGGGGGCCTGGCGGCGGGCATCGGCTCGGGCCTGTTCGATCTGATGGACCCGGCCTGGGCGCCGGAGTTCTGGGTCACCGCCATCAACAAGTTCGTCATGGGCTTTGTGGCGGGGGTGCTGGTGCACAAACTGCCCTTCAGCCGCCATGTCAACTACTGGCTGGCGGGCGTGGGCGGCGCGGTGAGTTACAGCACCCTGTATGTGCTGAAGAACATCATCTGGGGCCACTTCGTCAGCGGCTTTGCCTGGCAGGTGGCGGTGGCGGAGACCCTCACCGTCAAGCTGCCGGTCACCCTGACCAACGCGCTGTTCGCGGTGGTGTGCTCGGTGCTGCTGGCGGAAGCCCTTTACCCGGCGCTGCACCGGGCGGGGCTGTTCGCCCGGGAGATGTGACACAGGCAAAAAAAGGAGACCCCCGCGGGGGTCTCCTTTTTTCTGTGTCAGAAGCCGGGCAGCACCGGGTCGTCCAGCCGGGCGGTGATGGCAAAGGGCCGCTGGTCGGCCCGGTGCACCTCGTCCCCCGGTTCCAGCCTGCCCAGCAGCAGGGGAGAGGCCGGGTCGTGGAAACAGTAGTTGTGCTGGGCAAGGCGGGCGTCGGTGTTGGCGTAGCAGTAGCGGCAGCCGTTGGGGCAGCTGTCGTAGGCGCCGATGTCCCGGGTCTCGATGCAGCGGCAGCCCGCGCGCATGCCCCGGTGCACCCGGTCCTTGAACACCACCCCGTTGGCCCGGCCCAGGGTCTCCAGGGTCATGCAGCCGGCGGAGCGGATGCCAAAGGCGGAGAGATCCTCGTCGGTGGCGCAGGTCTGCAGCGGCAGGCCGTACCTGGCGGCGACGGCCCCCATCCCCGCCGCCAGCTCCCGCCGGGCCGCGGGGGGCACCGGGCGCAGTTCGGGCATGTTCACCGCCAGCTTGCGATAGAGTTCCACAAAGCTGAAGATGCACCGGTCCACAAAGGGGGCCAGCTGGCGGGCCATGGCCTCGAAGGTGGCCAGGTGGCGGGCCACGGTGTACTTTTCGGTCAGCAGCACCGGGTCGTACCGCCAGGCCACCCGCTGCCGGCCCACCTGAGCGGACAGCTCCTTCAGCGTCTGGACGCCCGCCTCGATGGGGGGCACCCCCGGCTCGATGTCCCTGCCGTAGGCGGTGATGGTGTAGAAGAAATAGCTGGCGAACCGGTCGGTCACTTCGTGCAGCCGGGGCAGGATGGGCCGGTAATCCTTGGAGCAGAACACCACGCAGTCCACCTTGTCCGGCACAAGGTCGTAGCGGGTGACCAGCTGGGGATAGCGGGGGTTGCGCACCAGCACATACCCCTCGGCAAAGCGGCGCAGCAGCCATTCGGAATAATACTGGACGGTGTCCGTCCGCCCGCCGGTGTTGATGATCAAGCCCCGTTCCCCCTCTTTTGCCCCCTCGGGGGCAGGCTGCCTCTATTATAGCGCGGCGGACGGATTTTTCCAAACGGGCCCGGGTGTTTTTCGGCGGGGCGCAAACGGCGAAAAAACGGTGAAAATTGCCCTGGACGGCTGGCAAAACCCGCCGGAAGGTTTGCACTGTCGGGCAAAATGGTGTAGAATGGCTTTAAGTATGCACGCCGCGTCAGCGGGGCGCGTGCCAGAGAACAACGACCAGGAAAGGGGTTCCCGTCGTGAATTCAAAAAAACAGAAACCCTCCGGTTTTTCCGGCAGGATCCATACTTTTATCATGAGCCCCGCCGGGCTGCCCGTGCTGGTGGGCGCGATCGGCGTGCTGGTGGTGGCGCTCGTCGTGCTCATCGTGTTCGCGGTGCGCGCCGGCGCCGAGCCGGGCAGCGCCTCCACCAGCTGGTCGGAGCCGGCCAGCGACGCCTCCTACGACGCCTCCGCCGGCAAGGTGAACAAGGAGGAGTTCACCGGCACCATCCTGCCCGAGACCGAGGACGCGGGCCAGGAGTACCTGGATGAGACCCTCTTCATCGGTGACTCCAACACCGCCCGCTACATGTACTACGGGCCGGACGACGACTCCGACGTGCACTTCACCACCATCGAGAACACGGTGGGCGTGGTGAGCGCCGGCGTGCAGAACATCACCAGCCTCAAGTGGGAGCACTTTGTGGGCAAGGGCGAGATGGCCATCCCCGGGATCGTGGAGATCATGCAGCCCAAACGCATCATCATCGGCTTCGGCACCAACAACCTCACCATGGCCACCGACACCTTCATCGAATGCTACACCGAGGGCCTGGCGGCCATCCATGAGGCCTACCCTTACGCCGACATCATCGTCAGCGCCATCCCCCCGCTGGACAAGGAGCGCAGCAACACCAACCTGTCCATGACCCAGGTGGACCGGCTGAACACCGCCATCGTGGAGATGTGCGAGGCGGAGGGCTACAAGTATCTGGACACCAGCGAGGCTTTGGAGGACCCGGAGACCGGCTGGGCCAAAAAGGACTACACCCTCACGCTGGACGGCGTGCACCTGAGCAAAAACGGCGCCCGGGCGCTGTTCCAGTACATCCGCACCCACGCCTGGATCACCGAGGACACCCGGCCCAAGCCCCTGAAGGAGATCCCCAGGATCAACGGCGTCACCCCCGGCCTGATCGACCAGGACCCCATCGGGGTGCGGGGCTCCGGCGTGCCGGTGGAGATCTCCGCCGGCGAGGGCGGCCATGTGGAGGGCGAGACCAGCCAGAGCGTGAAGAAGGGCCAGCAGACCAGCATGATCACCGCGGTGGCGGACGAGGGCTGGGAGTTTGACCACTGGAGCGCCAGCCTGGGCTTCATCGACCAGCAGGAGAGCATCATGTTCACCGTGCCCCAGGAGGCGGACGCCAACGGCATCTTCCTGACCGCCCACTTTCGCCGGGTGGAGCAGGAACCGCAGCCGACGCTCAGCCCGTCGCCCTCGCCCACGCCGGCCCCCGTCTGCACCTGCACCACCCTGTGCAGCGCCGCCGTCCCCAACCTGACCTGCCCGGTGTGCAAGGCTGACCCCACCCAGTGCAAGGGCACGCCGGCTGCCACCACGCCGCCGGCCGCCACCACGCCGCCCGCGGCCACCACACCGCCGGCCGCCACTACACCGCCGGCCGCCACCACACCGCCGGCCGCCACCACACCGCCGGCGCCCACCCCCTGCCCCCACACCAACAAGGTCGTGAATAAGGTGGACCCCACCTGCGGCGCGGACGGCTCCGAGACGGTGACCTGCGCGGACTGCGGCGCGCAGATCAGCTCCACCGTGCTTCCGGCCACCGGCCAGCACAGCTATATGAACGGCGTGTGCACCGTCTGCGGGGCGGCGGACCCCACGCCGCCCGCCAGCAGCAACTCCGACGTGCAGCAGGCCCCGCCCGCTGAGACGCCCCCCGCCGCCGATACCGTGCAAGCCGAGGGCGGGGCGGGCTGAGCCCGCGGCCTGAAACGATCCCGGCCGGGGCGCCGCTCTCACGCGGCGCCCCGGCTTTTCTCTGCCGCCCCCAACACCGGGCGCGCCCGTTTCAACGAGGAGGAACCATGGAATCCACTGTGAAAAAGCAGGGCCTTTTGCGGCGCTTCTGGCCCTATCTGAAACCCTACCGGCGCATCCTGTTTTTTGACCTTTTCTGCGCGGCGCTCACCACCCTGTGCGACATGGTGCTGCCGCAGATCATGCGCTTTCTCACCAACACCGCCGTCACCGACGCCTCGCTGCTCACCGCCGGCGTGGTGCTGCGGCTGGGGCTTTTGTACCTTTTGCTGCGCATCGTGGACGGCCTGGCCAACTACTACATGGCGGACATGGGGCATGTGATGGGTGTGTATGTGGAGACCGACATGCGCCGGGACGCCTTTGCCCACCTGCAGCGGCTGGGCTACACCTACTACTCCAACACCAAGGTGGGGCAGATCATGGGCCGCATCACCAACGACCTGTTCGACGTGACCGAGTTCGCCCACCACTGCCCGGAGGAGTTCTTCATCGCCGCCATCAAGATCACCGCCAGCTTCGTCATCCTCTGCCGGTCCAGCGTGGCGCTCACCCTCATCCTCTTTGCCTGCGTGCCGCTGATGGGGGTGGTGTCCACCCTCATCAACCTGCGGCTGCGGGCGGCCTTCCGCCGCCAGCGGGTGCAGATCGGCGAGTTGAACGCCCGCATCGAGGACAGCCTCTTGGGCGAGCGGGTGGTGAAGGCCTTCGCCAACGAGGGGGTGGAGATCGAGAAGTTCCGGCGGGACAACGAGGCCTTCAAGGCCATCAAAAAGCAGACCTACCGGTTCATGGCCGCCTTCCAGACCTCCACCCGCCTGTTCGACGGGCTGATGTACCTGGTGGTGATCGTGGCGGGCGGGCTGTTCCTGGTGGCCGGGCGCATCGCCCCCGGCGACCTGGTAGCCTACATGCTCTATGTGAGCACCCTCATCGCCACCATCCGCCGCATCGTGGAGTTTGCCGAGCAGTTCCAGCGGGGGGTCACCGGCATCGAGCGCTTCTGCGAGATCATGGACGCCCCCGTGGAGATCACCGACGCGCCGGGCGCGAAACCCCTGGCGGTGAAGGAGGGGGCCATCCGGCTGGAGGATGTCTCCTTTGAGTATCCCGACGACCACAACCGGGTGCTGCGGGGGGTGGACCTGGAGATCCGCCCCGGCGAGAAACTGGCGCTGGTGGGGCCCTCCGGCGGCGGCAAGACCACCCTGTGCAACCTCATCCCCCGGTTCTACGACGTCACCGGCGGGCGCATCCTCATCGACGGGCAGGATGTGCGGGACGTGACGCTGGACAGCCTGCGGGGCGCCATCGGTGTGGTGCAGCAGGACGTGTATCTCTTCAGCGGCAGCGTGTACGAGAACATCGCCTACGGCAGGCCCGGCGCCACCCGGCAGGAGGTGGAGGCGGCGGCGAAGCTGGCCGGGGCCCACGAGTTCATCACAAAACTCAAAGACGGCTACGACACCTATGTGGGCGAGCGGGGGGTGAAACTCAGCGGCGGGCAGAAGCAGCGCATCTCCATC
>DWYI01000077.1 GCA_019118765.1 Candidatus Allofournierella merdavium
GAAGCATATCCCCACCCGGATTTTCAAACAGGCGGTTTCCCTCTCCAAACAGGCCAGAGCCATTGAAGCCGCCCTTGACGGCATTAACCCGCTGAACGCCGGAAAGAAAAAAGAGGAAGCCCTCTCCATGCTGAAAAAGTGGTTCCCGCAGATGGAGAATTTCTCCGGGCAACTGAAAAAATACAAGGTCACAATCAATGACCTGTTGGCGGAAAATGAAAAGCTGGAAGCAAGGGTAAAGGCCAGTGAAAAAGGCAAGATGAAAGATACGATGGAACGGGCAAAGCTGAAAAGCGAACTGGACAATTTACAGCGGCTGGTTGACCGTATCCCGCCAGAAATCCGCAGGGAATTAGAACAGGCACAGCGATCCCACCGAGGGCGAGATCTTTGACAATCCAATCAGGTACTATTTTCCACCTTGTTTTCATAGACATGGACAAAGGGCAGACAGCAAGGGGAGGTGGGAATGCTGCTGTGAAAGAAAGGAAACTCAATTACCGGTTCCATAACCCAAACCCAACGGCAGCTACCGCCGATTACTTACTGAAAATCTTTATGGAGGCAAACCAGGAAAAGGTACAGCTTGCCATACAGGCAGCCGCAAATGGGCCGGATGGCGCCGGGGAAAAGGACGATGAGGGGCACCCTGCATAAGCGGGATGCCCCTTTCCCTATTGCAATCAAAAGCGCCACATGATAAAATAAAGATGTAACAGAACGATTTAATTTTAACAGAGAGGTTTTACCATGAATATTGCTGCTTACTGCCGTGTTTCCACCGATAAAGAGGATCAGCTCAACAGCCTGGAAGCACAGATAGAATTCTTCTCCGAATATACCAAACGCACCGGGGATAACCTTGTGCGCCTTTACGCGGACGAGGGTATTTCCGGGACAAAAATCAAGAACCGGAAAGAGTTTTTGCGTATGATGGCGGATGCGGAGCATGGCCTCTTTGATATGGTCGTAGTAAAAGACATTTCCCGCTTTGCCCGGAACACGGTTGACCTCTTACAGAATGTACGCAAATTGAAAGCATTAGGGATTGAAACGCAGTTCCTGACCGCCAACATGACCAGTATGGGCAACAGCGAATTTGTCCTGACAATCTTCGGCGCGCTGGCGCAGGAAGAAAGTGCGAACACCTCTAAGCGCGTGAAATTCGGCAAGAAAATGAACGCGGAAAAAGGCCGTGTCCCCAACATTGTCTATGGGTATGATAAGACTATTGGCGACTACTTCAATCTTGCAATTAATGAGGAAGAAGCGGCGGTTGTCCGCCAGATTTACCAGTGGTATATCAAGGATGGTTACGGGGCGGCAAAAATCTCTATCTTCCTCAATGAGCGAGGGCTGCGGACAAAGCGGAATTGCCAGTGGAGCCAAAACGGGGTGTGCCGCATCCTTACCAACGAACTCTATACGGGGAAAATCATTAACGGCAAGCAGGAAGTCATCGACTTCTTGACCGGCCAGCGGACGGACAAGGATGCTTCGGAGTGGATGGTAGTTGACCGCCCGGATTTAAGGATTATTGACCCGGAAACTTTTGAACGGGCACAGCAGATCATGAAATCCCGCGGCAAGGCATTCAAAGTGGACAATGAGCGTCAGAGCAACAAATACCCGTTCTCTACCCTTATCAAATGCAAGGAGTGCGGCTGGTCCTTCCGGCGTACCGTCCGTACCTACAAGAACACCTATGTCCGTTGGGTCTGCTCCAGCCACAACGGGCGCGGGGCAGACAACTGCCCCAACGCCGTGACGGTGGACGAAGATGAACTCATCGAGGTTCTGCAGGAATATTTCGCCGGGCTGCTGAAAGCCAAGAAGAATGTCATCCGCTATGTGGTGGGGGAATTCCAGCGGGTTTATAAGGCAAAGGACGAAAACCTGAACTATGAAAAAGAACTGACCGCCCAGCTTGCCAAGCTGCAAAAGACGCGGCAGAAATATATGGATATGTACGCCGACGATTTAATCTCCCGCGAGGAACTCAATGACAAGATCGGCGGGATGCGGAAAGAGATAGAACGGCTGGAAAACGAGCTGAAAATGGTGTCCTACCATCTGACAAAGGGCGAACAGCTGGAAAGCGTCCTGCAACAGACCTTCAAGGAGATCGAGGACATCACCGATGTACGGCAGATGACCAACGCCCAGCTCAAGCGAATTATCCAGAAGATTGAAGTGGACAAGGACGGGAATGTGGACATTTACCTCCGGCTGCTGGGCGATTTGGGCTTGGACGAAACCGTTCTAATTCGTAACAACGAAACACAAGGATGTGACCACCCGGCTCAAGCGGCTGAATCCCCAGCTGTACCGGCAGGTGCAGCAGGTGCTGGGAGCCAACAAGGCCGAGCGGCACCTGCGGGGCGGGGCCGCCACCCGGCTGAAGTATTCCCGCAAGTGAGGCGGCATCATGGAAACGCGCCGGCCCGGTGGATCTGACCGGGCCGGCGCGTTTTGCCGTTTGCGGGGCCGCTCACGCAAATTCCCGGGCGGCCAGGGCCAGCAGCCGGCGGATGGGCAGTTTCTGGGGGCAGCTTTTCTCGCACTCGCCGCACCCCACGCAGGCCGACGGCTCGCCGCCCTGCACCGCCGCGTTGCGGGCGGCGGCGTCCGGCGCGCCCCGCAGGCGGGCGTTGTAGGCGGCCAGGCGATCCGGGATGCGGATGGAGGCCGGGCAGCCGGAGACGCAGTAGCCGCAGCCGGTGCACTGCACCAGCTGCTCCGCGGTCAGGATACGCCGCAGCGGCTCCACCGCCGCCCGCTCCCGGTCGGTGAGGGGCGCGAGGCTGCCCATCACCCGCAGGTTCTCCTCCATCTGTTCGGGGCTGCTCATGCCGGAGAGCACCATCTTCACCCCTTCAAAATCGGCAGCGAAGCGCAGGGCGAAGGCTGCCGGGCTGCTGTCGCTCACACCGGCCAGCAGCGCCCGGGCCTCGTCGGGCAGCTGCGCCAGCCGCCCGCCCTTCACCGGCTCCATCACGATCACCGGCTTGCCGTGGCGGCGGCAGACCTCGTAGCAGGCGCGGCTCTGCACCTGGGGGTCCTCGTAGTCCAGATAGTTGAACTGAAGCTGCACAAAGTCCAGCTGGGGGTATTCGGTGAGGATGCGCTCCAGCACCTCGGCGGTGTCGTGGAAGGAGATGCCCACATGGCGCACCCGTCCCTCCTCCTTCGAACGGAAGGCGGTCTCATAGGCGCGGCAGCTCTTGTAGAACTCAAAGCGCCCGGCGCTCTGGGCGTGCATCAGGTACATGTCGAAATACTCCACCCCGCAGGCGGCCAGCTGGCTCTCGAACAGGGGCAGGATATCCGCCTCCGTCTTAAAAAAAGGCGGCGAGAGTTTGTCCGCCAGGATGTACTTCTCCCGGGGGTAGCGGCTGGTCAGCGCCTCCTTCAGCGCCGCCTCGCTCTGCCCGTCGTGGTAGCCATGGGCGGTGTCGAAGTAGCAAAAGCCCGCCGCCAGAAATTCGTCCACCATGCGGCAGGTGGTCTCGACGTCCACCTGATCCCCCCGCATGGGCAGCCGCATGAACCCAAAGCCAAGTTTTTTGTCCGGTGCGCCAAACACACGGCACTCCCCCTTTTTTCTTTGTTATCTTTATTATACCTGCAGTTGTACCTGTTGGCAATGCGCCCCCCTTTGTGATAAAATTACGGTGAACGGCGCCGCGGCGCCCTATACTGAAACAAAAGGCAACGGGCAAAGGAGGCGCGTTTTTTATGAGCGAAAAGATGCTGGACTGCGCGGTGGTGGGCGGCGGGCCCGCCGGGCTTTCGGCGGCCATCAACCTGCACCAGCGGGGCAAGGGCGTCCGGGTGCTGGGCGCGGGGGCGGGCCTGCTGGCCAAGGCCGAGCGGGTGGACAACTACCTGGGCCTGCCGGGGCTTTCGGGCGAGGAGACGCTGGCCGCCTTTGCCGACCACGCGAAGGCCATGGGCATCGAGGCCGAGCCGGGCCGGGTGGCAAACGTGCTGGCCATGGGCGACCGCTTCCTTTTGAATTTTGACGGCAACATCCTGGAGGCCCGCACGGTGATCCTGGCCGGGGGCGTGGCCAAAGCCAAGCCCGTGGAGGGCGAGAGCGAATTTTTGGGCCGGGGCGTGTCCTACTGCGCCACCTGCGACGGCATGCTCTACCGGGGCCGCGAGGTGGTGGTGTGGGGCCTCTCCCCCGAGGCCGCCGGCGAGGCGAACTTCCTCTCCTCCATCGGCTGCAAGGTGCGCTTCGTCTCCGGCAGGCGCCCCGCGGAGCTGAGCGACGCCGTGGAGCATCTGGCCGGCGCGGTGCAGGCGGTGGGCGGCGGCGACACGGTGGAGTGGGTGCAGGTGGCCGGCCGGCGGCTGCCGGTGCAGGGGGTGTTCATCCTGCGCAGCGCCATCGCCCCCGACACCCTGCTGCCGGGTCTTGCCATCGAGGACGGCTTTGTGAAGGTGGACCGGCGCATGGCCACCAACATCGAGGGCGCCTTTGCCGCCGGAGACGTCACCGGCGCGCCGCTGCAGGTGGCCAAGGCGGTGGGCGAGGGGCTCATCGCGGGCCTTTCCGCCGCGGAGTATCTGGACAAGCACTGAACTTTTTTTACAGAGAAGCGCCCGGAGGCAATGCCTCCGGGCGCTTGTTCGCGTTGTGAATGCCGGTTCACATCAGGCTGCGGTAGAGCGCGGCGATCTCCTCCACGCTGGTGTCCCGGGGATTGCCGGGGCGGCAGGCGTCGGCATAGGCCGACTCGGCGAGGAAGGGCACGTCCTCCTCCTTCACGATGGCCTTCAGGTCGGCGGGGATGCCCACGTCCTGACTCAGCTGCTTCACCGCGGCGCAGGCGGCCTTGCGGGCCTGGTCCAGGGTCATGGCGTCCACGCCCTCCACGCCCATGGCCTTGGCGATGTCCCGGTATTTCTCACCGGTGGCGGGGGCGTTGTACTCCATCACGGTGGGCAGCAGGATGGCGTTGGCCACACCGTGAGGAGTGTCGTAGACGGCGCCCAGGCTGTGCGCCATGGAGTGCACGATGCCCAGGCCCACGTTGGAGAAGCCCTGGCCGGCGATGTACTGGGCCAGCGCCATTCCCTCCCGGCCCTCGGGGGTGCCGGCCACGGCGGCCCGCAGGTATTTGGAGATCAGCCGGATGGCCTCCAGATGGAACATGTCGGTCATCTCCCAGGCGGCCCTGGTGATGTAGCCCTCGATGGCGTGGGTCAGCGCGTCCATGCCGGTGGCGGCGGTGAGCCCCTTGGGCATGGTGGACATCATGTCCGGGTCCACCACGGCCACCTCAGGGATGTCGTTGGTGTCCACGCAGACGAACTTGCGCTTCTTCTCCACGTCGGTGATGACGTAGTTGATGGTCACCTCGGCGGCGGTGCCGGCGGTGGTGGGCACCGCGATGGTGAACACCGCGTGTTTCTTGGTGGGGGCCACCCCCTCCAGGCTGCGCACGTCGGCGAACTCGGGGTTGTTGGCGATGATGCCGATGGCCTTGGCGGTGTCCATGGAGGAGCCGCCGCCGATGGCCACGATGCAGTCCGCCCCGCTGGCCTTAAAGGCCTTCACGCCGGTCTGCACGTTTTCGATGGTGGGGTTGGGTTTGATGTCGCTGTACACCTCGTAGGCAAAGCCCGCGGCGTCCAGCAGGTCGGTGACCTTTTTGGTCACGCCGAACTTCAAGAGGTCCGGGTCGGAGCAGACGAAAGCCTTTTTGTAGCCCCGGCCGGTGAGCTCCGGCAGAATGTTCTGGATGGCGCCCTTTCCATGGTAGGAAATGGTGTTCAACACGATGCGATTGGCCATTGGTATCCTCTCCTTTTCCGGTCAAACAAAGAGATCTGCGGGCAGATCGCCCTATTCGTTATTATTATAACGATAAAAAGCCCGGAGAATCAAGGGGAGATTTTTAAGAAAAGCTGGATAATTTTTATATGCGGTGCAATAATCCGGCCCCTTGGGCTGTTTATTCTAAGCCGGCCCGGGAACACTACCCCCAAGCAGGCCGCATATTTTCAAAAACAAGGAGTTATACAGATGAAAAAGTTTGCTTTGACCATCACCGCTATCCTGGCCGCGGCCGCCCTCGCCGGCTGCACCTCCGCGCCCTCCTCTTCGTCGGCGCCCTCCTCCGTTCCCTCTTCCTCCGCGCCCTCTTCCGCGCCCGCCTCGCAGGCCGCCTCCGGCTCCACCGCCGCCGGCGTGACCATGGCCAGCAGCCTGACCGAGATCATGGACGCGGTGCTGGCCGGCGCGCCCGCCGACCAGCTGCCCATGCTGCTGCCCGCCGACCTGAACGGCGGCGAGAAGTACGCCCCGCTCACCGAGGAGAACTCCGAGTACAACCTGGGCGTGGCCCGCGACCGCTACGCCGACGGCATCGACGCCGAGGCGGCCATGAGCTCGGTGCCCTTCTCCGTCTGCCTGGTGCAGGCAAACAGCGCCGACGAAGCCGAGCAGCTGGCCGCCGACATCGAGGCCAACGCCAACCCCCGCAAGTGGGTCTGTGTGGAGGCCGAGAGCAAGATCGTGGACCGGTCGGGCGACAAGGTCATCCTGATCATGGCCAGCACCGATCTGGCAAACCAGCTGCACGCGGCCTTCACCGCCCTGGCGCAGTAAGCCGTGAACCGCAAAGTTGGGCTCGCGGCTGCGGGGCTCTGCCTCGCGGCCGCCGCGCTGCTGGGCCTGGCGGCGGCGGGGGGACTGTTCGCGCCCGGCGTGCGCCCGGATGAAAACGGCATCTACACCGCCAAAGGGCACTGGGTGGAGGCGCTGGGCCGGGCCGACACGGACAGCGCCGCCCGCTTTGCCGAAAAGCTGAAGGCGCTGAAGGCCGACCTGCTCACCGGGCAAAACCGCGCCTTTTACGCCATCGTGCCGGACAAGGGCTATTACCTGCCCGGCGAGGTGAAGCCCGCCACCGACTACGCCGCGCTCTTTGCCGCGGCGGACGGGGGGCTGGCGGGCAGCGGCATCGAAAAGATCGACCTGACCGGGGCCCTCGCCCTGGAGGACTATTATCGCACCGACAGCCACTGGCGGCAGGAGCGCCTTTCCGCCGTGCTGGAGGCGCTGGGCGGGGCGATGGGCTTTTCGGTGGACCTGGACGACTTCGACCCGGTGACGGTGGAAGGCTTCATCGGCGCCTACGGCAAGTACGGCGCAAACGAACCGGAATCCCTCACCTATCTGGTGAGCGGCGTCACCGACGCGGCCGTGTGCGACAACTATCAGTACCCGGACTTCACCGCCGTCTACGACACCGCGCGCCTTTCCACCGATGTGCCCTACGACGTGTTTCTCAGCGGGGCCAGCCCCCTGATCACCATCGAAAGCCCGCTGGCCGCCACCGACCGGGAGCTGGTGGTGTTCCGGGACTCCTACGCCAGCAGCCTTGTGCCGCTGCTGCTGGGGCAGTACTGCCGGGTGACGCTGGTGGACATCCGCTATATGGTCAGCGGCCTGGTGCCGCAGTATCTGGAGTTCACCGACCAGGACGTGCTGTTTTTGTACAGCACTTATATTGTAAACCAGAGCGCCATGCTGCGCTGACGGCGTATGCGATTTGCCAAAGTTCGGTGTTGTGCCCCGCGGGGTTTCGGGGCAAAACGCCGAACTTTTTTTGCCGGGGCTTGCAATCGCCGCGCCGCTGTGCAATACTGAGTAACAAAAGCGGGCCGCTTTTCGCGGCCCCGGGGCAGGTGGGACGGATGGGCTGCGGCCAAACGAAATCGAACAGACAGAGCGGCAGGCGAAACGCCTGCCGCTCTTCGCTTTATTATAGCACTGTTGTGCAGTGCGTCGAGGGGAGGGATCGCCTGTGAAGGGTCCGCTGGTGCCCACACGGGTCAAAAATCTGTTGATGGTGCTGCTGGGCAACGCCCTGTACGCCCTGGCGGTGGATATGTTCGTGCTGCCCTGCGGGCTGATCACCGGCGGGACCACCGGCCTCGCGCTGGCCGCCCGCTACTGGCTGGACGTGCCGGTGGCCGGCTTCGTGCTGGTCTCCAACGTCATCATGTTCGCGGTGGGGGCGCTGGCCATGGGGCGGTGGTTCGCCTTCAACACGGCGCTGTCCACCTTCTGCTACCCGCTGTTTCTGGACCTGTTCGCCCGCATCCCCGGCATCGACGGCTTCACCCGGGACCCCATGCTGGGCACCGTGTTCGCCGGGGTGCTGATCGGGGTGGCCATCGGCCTGGTGATCGGCGCGGGGGCGTCCAGCGGCGGCATGGACATCCCCCCCATCGTGCTGAACAAGTACTTCGGCCTGCCGGTGGGCGTGGTGATGTATCTGCTGGATTTTGTCATCCTCATCGGCCAGATGGTCTTTGCCGACAAGGAGCAGATCCTCTACGGCATCCTGCTGGTGCTGCTGTACACCGTTATCCTGGAGAAGGTGGCGGTGCTGGGCCACTCCAAGATCCAGGTGAAGATCCTCAGCGAAAAGAACGACGAGATCCGCCGCATCATCCTGCGGGTGCTGGACCGGGGCTGCACCGTGCTGCACGCCCAGACCGGCTACACCGGCACCGAGCGGGATATGCTGCTGACGGTGGTGACCAACCGGGAACTGGCCAAGCTGAACCATCTGGTGCTGGAGACCGACCCCCAGGCCTTCATCGTCATCAGTTCGGTGAACGAGGTGCATGGCCGGGGCTTCACCCTCCAGAAGATCTACAAATAAGCGGCGCCGCGCCGGGCGGGGAAACGCGTCCGGCGCTCTCTGCGCCCGCAAGGCGGTGTTTTGTGTGAGAATGGAAAACGATCTGGGGCGCGACCCCATCCGGCGGCTGGTGCTGCGCATCGCACTGCCCAGCATGCTGGCGCAGTTCGTGAGCGTTTTGTACAGCGTGGTGGACCGGATGTACATCGGCAACATCCCCGAGGTGGGGAACCTGGCCCTGGCGGGGGCGGGGGTGTGCGGTCCCATCGTGACCATGATCGGCTCGGTGGCCTTTCTGGTGGGGGTGGGCGGCTCGCCCCTGGTGAGCATCCGCATGGGCGCGGGCGACAACGGGGGCGCGGCGCGCATCCTGGCCAACTGTTTTGTGCTGCTGACGGGCCTGGCGGCGGGGCTGATGGCGCTGGCCCTGGCCACCCGCAGGCCGGTGCTGCTGCTCTTCGGCGCCAGCGAGGCCAGCCTGCCCTACGCCGAAAGCTATTACACGGTGTACCTGACGGGCACTCTGTTCGCGCTGCTCTCCACCGGCATGAACCAGTTCATCATCTGCCAGGGCTTTGCCAAAAAGGGCATGCTCTCGGTGCTGCTGGGCGCGGTGCTGAACATTTTGCTGGACCCGGTGTTCATCTTTCTGCTGAAGATGGGTGTGGCCGGCGCGGCGCTGGCCACCGTGCTCAGCCAGCTGGCCAGCTGCGTTTTCGTGCTGCTGTTCCTGTTCAGCCGCCGGCCGCCCATCCGCATCACCTTCGGCGGTTACAGCGCCCGCATCATGGGCCGGGTGCTGGCCACCGGCTTCACCCCCTTCGTCATCATCGCCTTCGACAACGTGATGATCATCGCCCTCAACTCCCTGCTGCAAAAATACGGCGGCGCGGCCCAGGGCGACCTGCTGGTGGCGGCGGCCACCATCGCCCAGAGTTTCATGCTGGTGGTCACCATGCCCCTGGGCGGCATCACCGGCGGCACCGGGGCCATCCTGGGCTACAACTACGGCGCGGGCCAGCCCGGGCGCATCCTCCAGGCCCAGAAATTCATCCTTCTGCTCTGCCTTGGCTACACCGCCCTCTTGTTCCTCATCGGGCAGGGGGCGCCCGGCCTCTTTGTGTCCATCTTTTCCGGCGACGGACAGGTGGCCCGGCTGGCGGTGCAGGCCATCCGCATCTACACCCTGGGCATCATCCCGCTGGCGGTGCAGTACACCATTGTGGACGGCTTCACCGGCATGGGCATGATGCAGTATTCCCTGCCCCTCTCCTTCTTCCGCAAGGGCATCTATTTTCTGCCCCTGTTCCTGCTGCCCATCTGGTTCGGCGCCATGGCCGCCTTCGTGGCCGAGCCCATCTCCGACTTTGTGGCCCCGGTGGTCTCCTCGCTGGTCTACTGGAGGCGCATCCGCTATGTGGTGGGGCTCAAACAGCCGGACCGGAACCCATAACTTCCGCAAGGCGGGCCGTCCTGAACGGGCGGCCCGCCTTTTTTGTCGCTCTTTTTCCTCCCTGTGAGACCTTTTGTGCGCACCGATCGTGCGAATTCTCCCAAAAACACCACAACCGCTTCGCGGTTTTTGCGGATGAATTTCGTGAATACCGCCATATATTGCCATTTCATCCGCATTTTTTGTATTTTCGGGTTGTTATTTTGCCGCTGGTCTCATATAATGATGGATAGCAGAATCATTGGAAGGGAGCGTGCGCTATGCAATTTTGCCGCACCGAAGAACTGTTCGATCTCTCCCGCACCCTGGCCGCCCCCCTGTTTGAGGGCAAGGAGTGGCCCTGGCAGGTGCTGGACGAGCTGAAGGATTTTATCACCAGGCTGGGTGAGAGCCTGCCCGCCGCTGAATACGACCAGCCCCAGCCGGGGGTATGGGTGGCAAAGACCGCCAACGTGGCCCCCACCGCCCTGCTGGGCGCGCCCTGCATCATCGGCCCCGGGGCGGAGGTGCGCCACTGCGCCTTTATCCGGGGCAGCGCGCTGGTGGGCGCGGGCGCCGTGGTGGGCAACAGCGTGGAGCTGAAAAACTGCATCCTGTTCGACGGGGCGCAGGTGCCCCACTTCAACTATGTGGGCGACTCCATCCTGGGCTGCAAGGCCCATCTGGGAGCCGGCGCGGTGACCAGCAACCTGAAGAGCGACAAGAGCCTGGTGGTGGTGAAGAACGGCGACGAACAGGTGGCCACCGGCCGCAAAAAGCTGGGGGCCCTGGTGGGCGACGGCGCCGAGGTGGGCTGCAACAGCGTGCTGTGCCCGGGCGCGGTGCTGGGGCGCGGCTGCCAGGTGTATCCCACCAGCTGCGTGCGGGGCACCGTGCCCGCCGGGTATATCTACAAAGGGCCGGGCAAGCTGGCCAAACGGGTTTGACCCGCTGAAAGGAGACATTTCACATGGGCAGATTATTTGGCACCGACGGCGTGCGGGGCATTGCCGGCGAGGACATGACCTGCGAGCTCGCCATGAACATCGGCCGCGCGGCGGCCACCGTGCTCACCTACGGGCGACGGCGCCGCCCGCTGGTGGTGCTGGGCAAGGACACCCGCATCTCCAGCGATATGCTGGGCGCAGCGCTGGCCGCCGGCCTGTGCAGCGTGGGGGCGGACGTGATCGACCTGGGGGTGGTGCCCACCCCCGCCGTGGCCTACCTTGTGATGAAGTACAAGGCGGACGCGGGCGTGATGATCAGCGCCAGCCACAACCCCTTCCCCTTCAACGGCATCAAAATCTTCGGCGGCGAGGGCTTCAAGCTGCCGGACGATCTGGAGGACCAGATCGAGACCCTGATCGAGAAGAACCGCTTTTCCCTGGCCACCGGCGACAGCCTGGGTCAGATCAGCCACTGCACCACCGCCGTGCGGGACTATGTGGAGCACCTGAAGAGCAGCATCCCCACCTCGCTGGAGGGGATGAAGATCCTGGTGGACTGCGCCAACGGCTCCGCCTCGGCCACCGCCGGGCAGCTGTTCGCCCAGCTGGGGGCGGACGCCGAGATCCTGTCCGCCGCGCCGGACGGGGTGAACATCAACGAGAACTGCGGCTCCACCCACATGGAGGCGCTGTGCGAAAAGGTGCGCGCCACCCCCGGCGCTGTGGCGGGCGTGGCCTTTGACGGCGACGCCGACCGCTGCCTGTTCGTGGACGAAAAGGGCGAAGTGGTGGACGGCGACTTCATCATGGCCATCTGCGGGCTGGATATGCTGGAGCGGGGCAAACTGCGGCGGAACACCATCGTGGGCACCGTGCTCACCAACCTGGGCTTTGCCCGCTTCTGCGAGGCGAACGGCATGCACTTCGCCGCCACCAAGGTGGGCGACCGGTATGTGCTGGAGGAGATGGAACAGGAGGGCTACACCCTGGGCGGCGAGCAGAGCGGCCACATCATCTTCCGGGACTACGCCACCACCGGCGACGGCCAGCTCACGGCGCTGCAGCTGCTGTGCCTGCTCAAGCGCTGCCAAAAGCCCCTGTCGGAACTGGCACAGGTGATGACCCGGCTGCCGCAGGTGATGGAAAACGTGAAGGTGAGCGCTGCCGGCAAGCTGGAATTCTACAACAACGACGCCATCAAGGCCGCCATCCGCGCAAAGAAGGAGCAGCTGGGCGATACCGGCCGAGTGCTGGTGCGGGTGAGCGGCACCGAGCCGCTGATCCGGGTGATGGTGGAGGGCCAGGACGAGGCCCTCATCCAGGCCATCGCCACGGAGTTGGCCGAACTGGTGCGCAGCGAACTGGCCTGAAAACGTTCTCTCCATAGCAAAAGGCCCCCGGCCGTGCGTTTAAGCGCGGCCGGGGGCCTTCTTTTTCGCTTTGTCTCATCCTTCAGGGCGTATCTCAAAAGCGCGCAGGCTTGCGGTGCATCCGTTCTTTTCATAGAACTTCTCCGCCTGCGGCTGCGCCCCAAAGTAGAGCAGGGTGGGCGTGGTCCGTTTAGCAAGCCGGAGCAACGCCGAGCCGATGCCCTGCCCCTGATACCGGGGCAGCACCAGTACCTCGGGGATGGTGCCGAAAAAACAGCCGTCTGTGAGGATGCGCAGGCAGCCCACCAGTTTCGTGCCGTCCCAGGCAGTGATGTTGATGGTGCGTTCGAGGGCGCGGCGGGTCTTTTCCACATCGTACTCCCCTGGCCAGACCTGCTGTGCAAGTTCGATGAACCGCTGCGCGCAAAGCGCTTTGTCGTCCACTCTGTATTCCAGCATTCCTTTTTCCTCCGCCGCGGGACGCCGCCTCACTCCGACCGGTCTTCGAACACCAGCCGCTTTTGCAGGTACACCTTGCTGGCAAAGGCCCGGGCCGCATGGATCACCACCAGCCGGTCGTCATCGTTCACCGGCGCGGGGGCCTCGCCGGCGGCCGCCTGCTGCAGCGCGGTCTCCAGCTGGTCGCAGAAATAATCGTAGGCCCGCCGCATCTCGCACACCTCGGCCTGCATCCGGATCATCCGGGCCACCTCCTGAATGCTCAGCACCTGTTTGAGGGCGCAGATCACCAGCAGCTGCGCCACATGGGTGCGGCCGTACTTTTTGTTGGCCGGCGGAGCCATCACCTTCTGCTTGACATAGTTGTTCACCATGGCCTTGGTGAGCACCTTTTCCTCCCCCGGCGGGCACAGCGGGGCAAACACCTCATTCAGATACCCGGTGACTTGGTCCATATACAGCGCAATGCCGGGCAGCTGCTCCCATCGGGGGCAGCGGAACTGCATCATCTGCGCCGCCTGCTCGCTGTTTTGAAAGCCCTGTTTCATCGTGTCAGTTCCTCTCCTGTTGGTTTTTTATACGACGTCTACATTATAGCACATTTTCCCGGTTTTGAAAGGCCGGGCTTGACGGCTTGACGGGCTGTGTTATGATAAGAAAGGTCTTTTTTATGGAGGAGAGGGGTTTATGCGTGTAAAAGAACGGCTGCTGCGGCAGTGGGAACTGGGGCTCGAGCCCTATTCAAAAACATTTTTGATGTGGCTGGTGTGCGCGGGCATCGCCGGCGTGGCCTGCGGCGCGGTGGGCGCGGCCTTTTTCCACCTGGTGCGCTGGGCCACCGGCATGCGCCAGGCGAACCCCTGGCTTTTGTACCTGCTGCCGGTGGGCGGCCTTGTGATCGTGTTCGTCTACCGGGCCTGCCGCATGGGCACCGAGCGGGGCACCAACGCGGTGCTGGAGAGCGCCCAGCAGGGCAGGCGCGCGCCGCTGCGGCTGACGCCGCTCATCATCATGGCCACCTTCATCACCCATCTTTTGGGCGGCAGCGCGGGCCGTGAGGGCGCGGCGCTGCAGATCGGCGGCAGCATGGGCGGCTGGCTGGGCGAAAAGCTGCGGCTGGACAGCCGCAGCCAGCGGGTGATGGTGCTGGCGGGCATGAGCGCGGTGTTCAGCGCCCTGTTTGGCACCCCGCTCACGGCGGCGGTGTTCAGCATCGAGGTGATCTGCGTGGGGGTGGTGTACCACTCGGCGCTGCTGCCCTGCGCCCTGGCCAGCCTCGTCTCCTACGGCACCGCCGTGGCGCTGGGCACGGTGCCCGAGCATTTTGCGGTGCGCGGCGCGGCGGCCTTGAGCTTTGACAATTCCTGGCGGGCGCTGCTGCTGGGGGTGGGCTGCGGGGCGCTGGGCATCCTGTTCTGCGTGGCCATGCACACCGCCAGCCATCTCTATCAGACAAAGCTGAAGAACCAGTATCTGCGCATCCTGGTGGGCAGCGCCCTCATCATCCTGTTCACCCTGGCGGTGGGCAGCCGGGCCTACAACGGCGCGGGCATGGACGTGGTGGAGGCCGCCATCACCGAGGGGCAGCTGGTGCATCCGGCGGCCTTCCTGTTCAAACTGATCCTCACCGCCATCACCCTGGGCTGCGGCTTCCGGGGCGGCGAGATCGTGCCCACCTTCTTTGTGGGTTCCACCTTCGGGTGCCTGGTGGGCCCGCTGCTGGGGCTGGACCCGGGCCTTGCCGCGGCGCTGGCGCTGGTGGCCACCTTCTGCGCGGTGACCAACTGCCCCATCGCCAGCATCCTGCTGGGGGTGGAGCTGTTCGGCGCCGAACCGCTGCTGCTTTATCTGCTGGTGTGCGCGGTGAGTTACCTGCTCAGCGGCAACTACAGCCTCTACTCCAGCCAGATGACCCTGGGTTCCAAACTCACCAATCCCCCGCCGGAAATGCCGGTGGACAGCTTCTGCCACTGAAATCGAAAAGAGCCTTCCCCGCACAGGGAAGGCTCTTTTTCTTTGGTTCAAAGCCCGGTCTCTTTGCCGCAGTGGGGGCAATACTTGCCCACGTCCCGGCCCAGGTGCGCCCCGCAGTGGGGGCAGCGGATGAACACGACCCAGATGACCGCGGTCACACAGCCAGCCCCCAAAAGCAGGGCCAGCAGCACGGTGGTTTCAAAGCGCAGGAACAGCACCAGCAGCAACAGCGTCACGGCCGCGCAGGCCCACAGGACCTGCATTGCTTTTTTCAGACCCATCGTTTCCCCTTTCTTATTGCGCGGCGGGCTCCAGCGTTTGCAGGATGTGATCCTTTACCTTATCCTTGGGCATTTCCAGCGCCAGGGAAAGTTCCTCGTAAAGCAGTTCCTCCGCCCGCTTCATAAACTGCTGGTCGGTCTTGCCCAGTTTTTTGCCCCGGGCGGCGGCCTGTCTGCCCTTCTGGTAGACAGCCTTGATGATCTTCACCAGCGATTCGCACTGATAGGTGTGCAAAAGGCCCCGGTAGTGTTCCGCCAGGGTGCGCTGGTCGGTGCCGTCGCAGCAGCCCGGTTCGATCTCAGGCATGCGGCGGATCAGGTCCCGCGCCTCTTCTCCGCTGATGACAGGGCGCATGAACACCTTGGTGTCCACAGGGGTGTACACCGTGCCGCTGCCGAACACCGGCGTCAGCGTATAGTACATGGCCTGCCCGCCGCCCTCCAGCTGGGGTTTCATGGAGACTCCCTCCACCCGGCAGATGCCGGAATTTCCGTACACGATCAGACTTCCCGTTTCAAACATCTCTGTCCTCCATCTTTCGCCCAGGCGCCGCCGCGCCGCTGCCGTCTGTATCCGTCAAACCGAACTTCTTTCGCTGACCCGATCCGCTCGAGGTCTCACCGTGAATACTATGCTATTATTATAGCACGTTTGGAGGGCTTTGGGTAAGTCAAAGATCAAATTCCGCCGTTTTTTGCGCGCAGATGCGCAAAAACACGGGGGCCGGTACCGGTCCCCGTGTTTTTCTCCGATTTTCTCCGGGTCTTAATCCTGGATCAGTTCTTTTCCGTAGTACCGCGCCATCTCCTGCTGGCGGTCATCCACATACAAAAGGGCGGGCCTGGTGGGATACTCTTCCAGCCGGACCTGCTCCACCGCGGGGTCCTTCAACAGTTCCAGCCTGCGCTGGAACGCTGCGTGATAAGCCGCGGCCTCGCCGCTGCGCAGCGAGAACACCGCCTCCAGGCTGGTGAAGGAGTAGACCGGTTCCTGGTCGCTCAGGTGGGTGTTGCCGACCATCAACGCCATCAGGGCGAACACGCCCGCAATGCAGACCGAGTACAGTACCGGCACCGTTTTGGTCGGCACGCCGGCGTCTTGCTCTGTCCGGGAACGGCGGTCCCGGGCCGCCAGCCAGCCCACAAGGTAGCACCAGTCCACCATCCACAGCAGGATAAAACCGTAAAAGATGATGTCGTACATCCGCTTGGGCCCGAAGGACAGCTCGGTGTACGCGCTGGGGCAATACATCGCGCCATACAGCGCCGCCGAGCCGATCCAGACGAGGCCCGGCAGCGGAAAGGAAAAGCGGCTCCTGCGCGCCGCGTGCCAGCACACGGGGGCCAGCATCGCCATCACCAGCAGTACCGGAAGCCCCAGCCAGCGGCTCGCCTCGGAGAACATAAACCGAAGGGCCAGCCGCAGCGCCAGCAGCGCGTCCGGCTGCCAGGCGTAATTGTCCAGCCGCGCGTTGTTGCCCGGCGCCAGCAGGCAGGCGGCGAAGCTTGCGGCAAACGCCGCCGCGGGCAGCAGCATCCACCGCAGGGCGGGATGCTTTTTGAGCGCGAGCCCCGCCAGCAGCCCGGCCAGCATCAGCGCGCTCACCAGCCCGGACACGAAATTGCCGCCGCCCTGCACCACGGCCAGCACCGTGCAGACGGCCGTCAGAGCCCCGCGGCGGGCGGACGTGCGCGCCAGCACCAGCCGGATGAGCAGGCCGTACAGCGCCAGGCTCAGCGCGTACATAAATGTGTAATACACCGAACCGTTGTACCAGTAAAAGGACTGGGCCGCATCGGGGACAAGTTCGATCTGGAGCATCAGCGTGAGAAAGGCCGCGATCAGGGCGGCGGGCCGGCTCACACCGAACACCTTTTCAAACAGGGTAGAGAAAAAAAAGGCGGTGCCGGCGCACAGGGCGGACAGCATGATCCAGGGCACAAGGGCATACCAGCCCTCGCCAAAGGTCAAGGGGCCCAGGCTCATGAGCAACAGCCCGGAAAAGGTGCCCTGGGCCACGCGGTACAGGCGGGCGACCTGGGCGAACGCCGCGCCCAGCACCGCCAGCAGCGAGTGGGTGTCCTTCCAGGCGGCGGTGATATCCAGGGCGAAGTTGAAGTCATCGTAACAGGGCACATCGTAACGGCCCAGCCAGAGCAACGGCGCCACCAGTACCGCCAGCGCCGCGCCCAGCAGGATGCAGGCTGTTTTTTCCGAGACCCGCAGCTTCAGCAGCCGGCCCCAAAGGCTCTGTTTTTGCACCGTGTCACCTCTCCGCGGTCGGCGCGCCCGCGGCGCTGTCCGGGTGGTTCTTTCGCCAGGCAAGGAAACTGTCCAGGATGACGGCGGCGCTCACCGCGTCCAGCTTGCCCTTGCGCTTTTTGCCAAAGGTGCCCGCCTCGGAAAGCTGGGCCGCGGCGGTGACGGTGGTGCGGCGCTCGTCCCAAAAGACGATGGGCACCTTCGCCCCCAGCTCCACCAGGGCCGCCATCTTGCGGGTCTTTTCCGCCCGGGCGCCCTCGGTGCCGTCCATATTTTTGGGCAGGCCGATAACGATCATCCCCACGTCGTATTCCCGGCTGGCATAGATGATCTTTTCCGCCACCTTGGCCATGCTCTTCTCCTCGATCTGCCCAATGGGGCTGGACAAAAATTCCGTGCGGTCGCACACCGCGAGGCCGGTGCGGGCGTCGCCGTAGTCCACTGCCATGATTTTCATGCTCGGTCCATTCCTCTCTTTTCCGCGGCAGATCTGCCGCCTGATCCCATCGCGGCCCGTTGGCCCGCCCCCTGCGGGAGGGCGCTCACCGCCGGGCGAGATACGCCCGCAGCGCCGGCAGGCAGGCCTTTCCGTCCGCCCGCCCCAGGTCGTAGACCTGCTGCAATTTGTCCGGGTCGGTCTCGATGCGGCTGATGGGCGTTTTGCGGGAGGGGCGCACCACAAAGGCACGCCCTTCAGCCTGCCAGCGCTCCAGTTCCTCCAGCGCCCGGTTGTAATCGTCGTGGCGGCGGGCCAGCCGCCGGGCCAGGGCGGGGCTGCACATCCCCAGCAGCCGCAGCAGCGCCGGGTTCATGGGCGTTTTCCGGTAGCCCTCTTCCCGGGTGAGCACCACGATGAGTTTGTCGTACCCCTGGGCGGACATCCATCGGAAGGGAATGCTGTCGGAGACGCCGCCGTCCAGGTATCGCCGCCCGTCCAGCAGCACCGGCCGGGAGACGAAGGGCATGGAACCGGAGGCCCGCAGCGCGTCCATCTGCTCAAAAACGCTTGTCACCCGGATGTACCGCGGCAGGCCGGTGTCCACGTCGGTGACCACCGCGTAAAAGGGCACGCCGCTTTTTTGAAAAGCGTCGTCGTCGAAGGGGTCCAGCTTGCGGGGCACCAGGTCGTAGGCGTAGCGGGTGCTGAACAGGTTGCCCTCCCTCAGCAGCGGCCGCAGGCCCATGTAGTTTTTGTCCCGGTTGTAGCGCTTGTTGTAGCGGATCGCCCGCCCCGCCTGGCCGGAGAGATAGTTCACCCCGAACAGCGCCCCGGCGGAGACGCCCACCACCCCGTCGGCGTGCACGCCGGCAGTCAGGAACACGTCCAGCACGCCGGCGGTGAACATGCCGCGCATGGCGCCGCCCTCCAGCACAAGGCCGGTCTTCATGGCTCTCCTCCTCCTTTGGCCGCGGCCCGGTGCCGCGGCCCGCGTGAAAAGGGCGCCCCGTGAGGCGCCCTTTGTGTTTTAGTAGAGCTTCGCGCCCGCGGGGATGTGGGGATCCACCATCAACAGGTGGAGCTTCTCCTCCCCTTCCTCCTGGTGGACGGCGCTGATCAGCATGCCACAGGAGTCGATGCCCATCATCTTGCGGGGGGGCAGGTTGACGATGGCGATGGCCGTCTTGCCCACCAGTTCCTCCGGCTCGTAGTACTCATGGATGCCGCTGAGGATGACCCGGTCGGTGCCGGTGCCGTCGTCCAGCACGAACTTGAGCAGCTTCTTGCTCTTAGGCACCGCGGTGCACTCCTTGATCTTCACCGCCCGGAAGTCGGACTTGGAGAAGGTTTCAAAATCCACGAACTCGGTGAACAGCGGCTCGATCTCCACCTTGGAGAAGTCGATGGGCGCGCTCTCGGCAGCGGGCGCCGCGGCGGGGGCCGCTGCGGCAGGCGCGTCCGCCTTCGGGGCGCTCTGGGGCTTGTCCAGCGGCTTCATGGTCGGGAACACCCCGCTGTCCTCTTCATGCGGGTTCATCACGCCCCGTACGGTTGAAAAAGTGCCATTTTTACGAGGTTTTTCTAACTTTTTGGATTCCATAGTGTGTCCTCCTGTGCCGTCTGGTTCGGGGCAAAAGTTGTAAAAAAGTTGTGGAAAGTTGTATTGGCACGAAATCGGCTCAATATCGGCTTCAAATTGGCACAGTAAATGGCTACATTGTTTTCAAAGACGCCATTGTAAAATTGCCCCATTTGCAGTAAAGCCTGTATGAGTCCCACGCAGGATTATCTTGCGGATTCATACAGAAACAAGTATAGCATAAGCCTCAAAGATATTCAAGTCAACGGTTTTTTCGTTGGAGAACTCAATTTCATACCTTATATATAAAAAGGAGAAAGCTATGCCAACCTATCAATTACAAATTAAACAGGTGGTGGACTATCCACGCTGCCGGATCTATCGGCAGTTCGTCCGCTTTCTGATGGAGGACCGGAGCATTCGCGTAAGCGGAGGCTCCGGCCTTTTTTATTT
>DWYI01000078.1 GCA_019118765.1 Candidatus Allofournierella merdavium
GGCGTTGTTATGACAGTCTGCTGTATCGCCATCATGCCGGTTTTCCTGCGGATGTTCACTTCATCCGAAGCGGTCATTGAACTTGGCGTCCGCTATTCTATCGTTGCGTTCGCCTTTACGCTCATTGTTACCGTCAGCATGGCGTTTGAGAAACTGTTCCAGGCAGTAGGAAACATGAAGACAACCATGATCAGCCTGATGTGCGGGTGCATCACAAACATCGTCTTAGACCCCGTTCTGATTTTTGGCTATGGCCCATTCCCGGAAATGGGAGTTGAAGGCGCTGCGCTGGCAACCGGCATCGGACAGGCTCTGACACTGGCGATTTACCTTGTAGTCTATCTTTTGCGGCCAATTCGCGTGCATATCCGCAGGCAGTACATTTTGCCCAGCAAAAAGATGGTCATCAAGCTGTATTCTATCGGCATTCCCGCAACCCTGAATCTTGCACTTCCGTCTCTTTTGATTTCGGCGCTCAATGCGATTTTAGCTGCCTATTCCGAAGTGTATATTCTGGTTTTGGGGATCTATTACAAATTGCAGACCTTCATCTATCTTCCGGCGAATGGCATTGTGCAGGGGATGCGCCCCCTGATCGGCTATAACTACGGTGCAGGGGAGCACAAACGAGTCAGCCAGATTTATCAGATTGTTTTGTGCATGAGCGGTATCATTATGGTGCTTGGAACCGCGATATGTCTGCTGATCCCCGGCCAGCTGATAGGGCTGTTTACCCACACGGAAGCGACGATCCAGGCCGGGGAAACTGCCTTGCGCATCATCGGGGCCGGATTTATCGTCTCGGCGGTTTCTGTTACTTCTTCCGGCGCATTGGAGGGGCTGGGGAAAGGCACGCCCTCCTTACTGATTTCTCTTTGCCGGTATGTAGTGGTAATCATCCCGGCTGCGTTTTTACTCAGCAGGTTTCTCGGAGCGGTTGGCGTCTGGAATGCGTTTTGGATCACGGAAGTGATTACTGCGATCATATCCATTTACGTTTACCGCAAGGTAATAGCAAAGCCAGCCGAGCCAGTCAACGGTCAAGATGAACGACGCATACGCGCCGCCGTTGACAGCCCCGCCCGCCTTTGCAGATAGGCAATCAAGGGGCGACAGCAAGGAGTGCTGCCGCCCCACACTACACCATTTGCCCGTGAATTTGCGTAGATTTACAAAGAAGAGCGTGAATTTAAGGCAAAACACAAAAATTGAAAAGAGCGCCGGAAAGCCCGTAATATCAAGGTTTGAAGGCTTTTGAAGGGATATAAGAGATATGATAAAAATACTATTCGTGTGCCACGGCAACATCTGCCGTAGCCCGATGGCCGAGTTTGTGATGAGAGATATGGTGGAAAAGGCCGGCCTTTCCGGGCAGTTCACCCTCGCGTCCGCGGCCACCAGCGCCGAGGAACTGGGAAATCCGGTCTATCCGCCGGTGCAGCGGCTGCTGGCGTCTCACGGGATCTCCTGCGTGGGCAAAACAGCGCGTCAGCTTCGACCGGGGGATTACGCCGCCTGGGATTTGTTCATCGGGATGGACAACGCCAACCTGCGCAATATGAAGCGGCTGTTCGGCAGTGATCCCCAGGGAAAAGTCCACGCCCTCCTGGAGTATACCGACCGCCCCGGCGAAGTGGCCGACCCCTGGTACACCCGGGATTTTGAGGCAACCTGGCGAGACGTGCGTGCGGGCTGCGCGGGACTGCTGCGCCGCCTGACCGACGGCGCAAAAGAATAAACAGGGCGAGGCCGCAGATCGAACGATCTGCGGCCTCGTCGTTTGCGCGTCAGTATACTGCATCCAGCGTGGACAGGCTGGCGGCCATCTGCCCGGGTTCCCACCTGCCAATGAGCTCGGGATCCACCTCGTCGCCCAGCCAGCGCGCGGTAAAATATCCGTATTGAATATTGCCGGCGGTGTCGTACAGGTCACACTGGGCCTGCAAAATGCCGTTGGAGCGCAGGAAATAGCGGTACTCCAGCCGGTCGTATTCCTCAAAGCGCAGGCTGTGTTCGATCCGGGCTTTCAGCTCGTCGGCGTTTTTGAGCCGCGAAAATTCCTCTTCGCTCAACTCCGCGGCCCCGTATTCCTTGTATGTTTCCCCGTCGTAGAAAATATAGGTGTCTTTGACGGTGTGCAGCAGCAGAAAATCTCCCGCCGCGTCGTACGCGCCGTCGTAGGCCTCCACACTGAGCGTGATGTCGCCCTCTTCGGTCATCCACACATTGCCGGGCTGGTTGTCCACCAGGCAGACGATCTGACCGGCCTGTAAGGCGAGAATGGAGAAAAGGGAGGTGGTGCCCAGCCCCACATGGCTGTTTACCGCCACATGGAACCCGTTTCCTGCCTTCAGCGCCTCCAGAGAACAGGCGTCCAGACCCATGGTATCCCGGTGAACGGCGGCGCACGCTGTTCCGTCTCCGCCGCAATACCAGACCTCGTTGCACTGTGAAGCGGAATTGTGACATACGCCTAAAAATTCCTTTGTTCCGTCCCCGTCAAGGTCCAGACAAACGGAATCCAGCATCTCCGCGCCGGCGGCTTCTTCTGCCATGGCCAGCATCCGCGCCTCATCCGGGTCATCCGGCGTGGGGCGGGGCTGCGGGGCGGCAGTGGACGCCGGGGCGGGGGAGACGGCGGGCGCGCTTTGGGCCGGCGGGAAAGAGGGGACGGACCCGGCGGTGCACCCCGCCAGCAAAAACGCGAACCCGCAGATCAGAGCCAACAATCGTTTCATGAGGGACGCCTCTTCAACCCGCGTCGCGGTCGCCCGCCCGGCAAAGGAGCACGACGCACTCCACATGCTTTGTGCGGGGAAACAGATCCACCGGCTGCACCTTCACGGGCAGATAGCCCCGGTCGGCCAAAAAGCGGCAATCCCGGGCAGCGGTGGCCACGTTGCAGCTTACCATCACCACCCGGCGGGGCGCCATGGCGAGCACCGCGTTCAAAGTGGCTTCATCGCAGCCCTTGCGGGGAGGATCCAGGCAGATCACCTGGGGCGCGAGGCCTTCCTCGGCCAGCCGGGTGGCCGCCCGTCCTGCGTCCGCGCAGAAAAAACGCGCGTTTTCGACCCCCATGGCTGCGGCGTTCGCCCTGGCGCTCTCCACCGCCTCGGGCACGATCTCCACCCCCACCAGCGCACGGCAGTCGACCGCCATGGACAGGCCGATGGTGCCCATGCCGCAGTAAAGATCCAGCAGGGTGTCCTCGGGTCGCAGCGCGGCAAATTCCCGCGCCACCCCATAGAGGAGCTCGGCGGCGGGCGTGTTGACCTGATAGAATGACAAGGGACCAAGCTTTACAGGAACGCCGCACAGGGTGTCCTCAATGAAACCGGGACCAAAGAGAGGGATGCACTTCTCCCCGGTGATGACGTTGGTCTTCCGGGTGTTTACGTTCAGCACGATGGTCTGAATTTGAGGGAACCGGGTGACCATCTCGGCGCAGAACCGGTCCCCCCGGGGCAGGCTGCGGCCATTGACCACAAGGCAAAGCAGCACCTGACCGCTGTGCCAGCCCTGGCGCAGAAAGATATGCCGCACCAGGCCCTGGTGGGCGTCTTCCCTGTAAAGCGGGATGTGGTGTTTTTGCAAAAAGTCACAGACAGCCGCCGCGATGTCGTTGAGCGGTTTGGGCTGCAGCAGGCAATCCCGGCAGGGGACAAGGCGGTGGCTGCGCCCGGCGTAAAACCCAAAGGTCACGTTTCCGTCCCGGTCGTACCCCACGGGAAACTGCACCTTGTTGCGGTAGCGGTCGGTGAGCGGCCCGGCGAGCAGCGGCAGCACCGGCAGATCGGCGAATCCGCCCAAACGGCGGAAGGCGTCCGCGGCAAACCCTTCTTTGGCCCGGGCCTCCACGCTGTAGTCCAGGTGACGGAAGCAGCAGCCGCCACAGGGGCGGTATGCCGGGCAGTCCGGCTGAATGTGGCCGGCGCCGGGAACGCGCAACTCCTCCACGATGCCAAAGGCATACCGGTCCAGGTCCTTCACGATCCGCACGGTGATCTCGTCGCCGGGGGCGGTGCCGGGCACAAACACCGCCTTGCCGTCCAGGCGCCCCACACCGCTGCCGTCGCTGGAAAGGCTGTCGATAGAAAGGGGAGCCAGCGTGTTTTTTAATCCGGGCACAAAGCAGCCCTCCTCGTTGTTATTCGCTCAGTCCGTAGGGCAGGGTAAAACGCCCCGCCTCGTCCGCGGTCAGGCCGGTGTCCAGGCCGGGGAACCGGTGGTCCAGCGCGTTCAGCGCCATCTGCGCCGCGGTTTCGCCCATGGCAACGGGGTCGAAATGGGCCACAGCCTGCGCGCCGGCTGCCACGAGTGCATCTGCCTCTTCGGGAGTGTCGGCGGCGGCGTAGATGCGCACCGGCTGCTCTCCCTCGAGCCAGCCCAGGGAGGCGGCGGTCTCCAGCGCCGCCTGCGCGTCCGGAACACTGGTGCACAGGATGATCTCCGGCGGAGTCTGCCCGTCAAGGGACTGGGCGTCAAACGAAAGCGCCGCGCCCTCCTCGCCGGTGTACTCCACCCGGGCGGTGTACACGCCGTAATGTTCACACTCGGCCAAAGCGGAGGACGCGAGATCGCTTTCATCGGCATCCGGGTCGCTCTGATATAAATAGTATTGCAGCAGCAGATCACCATTCGCGTCGGAAATGGTCCCGTCGCGGTAATCCATGGCGATGACCTGCCCAAGAAGTTCGCCGCCGTAAGAGGCAAGGCTGCCCAGGTACCACAGGTTTGCGCTGGAGTTCAGCGTCGCGTCATCGGGGCTGTCACCCACAAACAAGACCGTCGCGCCCGCCGTTGCGGCTTCGGTCAGCAGGGCACTGCTCACCGAAGTTGAGTCCTGCAGAACAATGAGCACGCTGGCCCCGGAGTCCAGAAAACGGCCCGCCGCCTCGACGGCGGACTCCTCCGGTTGCGGCGTCAGCAATTCCACACCCTGCGCCGCGAGGCTTGTTTCCAGCGCGGAGACATCCAGGTAGGCTTTGCCGCCGGGCGAGGCCACAAGCCCGACACAGGGGGAAACGGCGAAAAAACCGATGGTGTAAAGGTAAAAAACAATACAGGCGATCACGGCGACCGCCAGCAGAAAAACTTTGAAGATGAGAGATACAATGTGCTTCATAAACGACTCCCGATCAGGCGCCGTGGTCCGGCGCGGCGCTGAGATACCGGCTGGGCGGCATGCCCATGGATTTTTTGAATACCCTGGAAAAATAGAACTTGTCCGAAAAACCCACGCTGGCGGCGATCTCGGCGATGGAAAGCTGGGAGTTTTTCAGCAGGTTACAGGCCTCGCCGATCCGGTAGGCGGTGAGATAGTCGATGGGGCTCTGGCCCACATTGCTCATAAACAACCGGTACAAATGGCTGCGGCTGACGCCCACCGTCCGGGCGATATCATCGATGGTGATCTCGTGGGAATAGTTGAACTGGATGTATTTGATGGCGCTCAGCACATATTGGCTGCCGGCGCTGGGGGCGCGGATCTCCTTTTCCGCGGCCTGGTGCATCAACTCAGCCAAAAACAGATAGAGGTTTCCCACCATGGCCGCCTCGTTCTCCGGCCGGGGCCCGCGGGCTTCAAAGATGCTTTCCAGGGCTTGCCGCAGCGGTTCCGGCTGGCCGGAGTGGAACACCAGCTTCTGTTCGGTGAAAGGGGTGTGCTGCACCAGCTTTGCGGCATAGGCGCCGTTGAACCCCACCCAGCAATACTCCCAGGGATCGTCTTCGCTGGCCATATAGCCCGCCAGCTGACCGGGGCGAAGCAGGAACAGGTCGCCGGGGCCGAGTGAATATTCCTGTTCGCCCACGCGATAGAAGCCGTGACCTCCCACCACCAAATGGATCAGATAGTGATCCCGCACCGCGGGCCCCCAGCTGTGCAGCGGGGCGCAGTGCTCCATCCCGCAGTTGAAGATCGCCATCTCCACATGATCGGAATAGTCTTGCTTAAAGGATTGTTTATAGATCTCCGCCAAGATGAAGCCTCCCTGTCAGAGTGTGCCGTTCTTTGACAAACAAAATTATTTTACCAGATTATTCAACAAAAGTCCATTGTTTGAGGGGATTTTCCACCGTGGAACCTGCAGCCGAAGGAGCGGAGGGATGTCCCGGCCGGGCAGAGAGAAAAATGCCGGCTGCCGGAGCCCGCCGGCGGGGCGGGTAAAGGGCGGGATCTGATAAAAACAGACGATTTTCTCCTTTTCGGGGGCGCCGGGCGGTGTTCAAGGCGTTTCTTTTGTGATATCATGAAAGAGCAGAAAACGAGGTGACCGGATATGCCGCGAAAAAAACGCTTACCCGCCCTTCCCGCGCTGCTGGGGCGCAAGATATACAAGTCCGGCCAGACCCGGGGAGCGGATGACGATGAGATCTATCAGAATCGCGTGAGCCGCATGAGCACCGTACTGATCCCATATCATTTTTGGGGAGAAGCGCTCAAAGAGCGGATCAGGGATGGCTTCTTCAAGTGCGGATACATCGTGCTCATCAAACCGGAAGAATATTTTGCGCGGGCCAACCCAGGCAGGGAGCTGGCGGAAGAGGGATTGGCGCTGGGCAGGAATTGCCTTGTCTTTTACGAGACCCGGGCGCAGTGGAGCGCGTACGATCCGGACCAGCGGGGCTGGAGCGCCGCGGATTCCAGGACCGATCCGCTGGGCGGGCAATACGTCGCCCGGGTCCCCGCGACGACGGCGGCCCAAAACAGCGATGGCATCAACAGGGGATTCATGGCCAAAAAAATGAAGGGCGCCGGGATCCGTCTGTACGAATACGCCGACGAGGAGACCATAAACAAATGCCGCATCCAACTGGAAGCGGTGTACTGGCTTTGCTATGATTCCATCGAAGCCGCCGTTGCGTTCGGAATGAGTAGAGCAGATGCAGAAAGCCGCAGGCAAGCGATCCTCGCGTCGGCTGCCGCGGAAGGCCTGCTGGAATACGAGGCCCTTCGCAACGCCCGCATCATCGACGAACAGAACCGCACGGTGTGTCCCCTGTGCTTAAAACCGCTGTCAGCCCGCGGATTTTATACGCGCATGGCGCAGGCGGAAGGCAGGGAAGTGCCCGATCTGACCGTGACCGAGATCAACCTCTTCCACATCGAAGAGTTGCGGTATGGGTGCTACAATCACAGGCCATACAACCTGGGATGGGGGCATCACCACTGCAATGTTGTGGTGAAGGATGCCGGGATCCTGCCCACGCTGTGCTGGATGAAGCAGGTCGTCCTCAGAAACGAGGCGCACGGCACAGTGGTGGAACCCGGCCCGGAAGCGACTATGTAAAAAACGATGGCAGGCCAAATGCCTGCCATCGTTTTTTATGCTCTGTCGCCCGGGACGCTTTCCAGCAGCGGGCTGCTGTAATTATCCGGGTAGTCCTTTTTTGCAAGGCCCTCCAGCGCTTTGAGCAGCCGGGTGATCTGCCCGGACCATTGCGGGTCGATCTCAATGGAAACAGAGCGCCGGTCGTTTTTCAGGGCCGCCACGGCGGTGGAACCGGAACCGGCGAAGCAATCCAGCACAATGTCGCCTGTATAGGTGGTCGCCAGCACAGCCTGCTCCAGCAATTTCACCGGTTTTTCTGCCGGGTGCTTGCCTTTGTAGGGCCGAACGTTCTCGAAGGTCCACACGTCTGTGAACTCCATATTCTTGTTCACATTAAACGGGCGAACGATATCTTCGTATGCGGGCATGGGTCGCTGTCGGCCGCACTGGTAGAACGCCTGGCAAATGCGGTCGTACTGTTCGCGGCTGGGAACGTTTCTTCCGGCTTCCCAGTTGGAAACCGCGCCCCCGTGGTTGACCTTTCCATAGGCTCCGACCATTTCGGTGAGGGTGTGCGCGGAGAGGGACAGTTCCTTCCTGGCCGCTCGCAGATAATCGCCAAAGTAGGAACGGTTCAGGTTCCCCTCCACGGCGGGCTCCATGAAAAGAATGCGTTCGGTGTGGGCGTACCATTGCCGCAGCGCCTCTTTTTTCATCTTTTGCTTCCATCCGTCGAATCCCGGCGCGTTGGGCTTCGTCCACACGATTTGGGAAAGGATGTTGAAATCGGAAGAAAAGACGGCTTCCAGTTTCGCGGCCATGGCGGCCGAGCAAAAGCAGAACACCGAACCGTTCGGCTTGAGGATCCGCTTCCACTCTTTCGCGTACTCCGCGATCCAGGCAAGATAGTCCGCGTCCTGCCGAAAAAAGGTGTCCCCGTAGATATTCCGTTTTTTTGTGGTGTGATAGGGCGGATCGGTCAAAATAAGGGAGATCGAGCCGTCGGGGATCTTTTTCAATACCTTCAAGGCATCCCCGGACAGGTTGCAGGAAACGGAGTTGCTGTATCGGCAAAACCTCTTGCAACCGTTCACGATCTCTCCAAAAACAACGCCAGTGTCCATCAAAGCTGCTCCTTGTATTTTGTTGCCGGATTCCATGCGCATAGCACGAAAGCTTAACACTTATTTTCTCCCGGTATGCCGTCTTTATCGCGGCCAGTACGGCATCGAAATGCGCCGCCGTTCCACGGCGCAAACGCGGCATGAGCCTCCGGAGCGCGCAGGGCGCAGAGTTTTACAAAAAAGCCCCGTAAACGGCATGTTTACGGGGAGGTGTGGAGCTGGAAACGTGACTTGAACACGCGACCTGCTGATTACGAATCAGCTGCTCTACCGACTGAGCTATTCCAGCGGAACGGTTATCATTGTAGCGGAAAAAGGGCCGTGCGTCAAGAGTAAACGGTCAATCCAGCCGAAAATCTTCTGCGGTGAAACTGGGCAGCCGGGGCTGGCGGCGGGGCACCCGCTGGATGGGGTCATACAAAAATTTCTTGCAATGGAAGTAGGGGGATACGACCCCGCGCTTGGCGCACAGGATCATCCGGGGATCGGCGGCGCGGCGGCCGTGTTCGCAGTATTCGCAGGCCGGCTGCACATTTTGCCCGGGGACAGGGTGCTTACGGAACACGGCGGGGCCTCCCTTCAGGATTTTTGTCCATTATACTCTTTCGGCCGCCGGATGTAAAGTTAAAGCCGTAGAGCACCGCGCAGCACAGGGCGAACAGCACGAGGGCGGCGTCCGGCGCGGTGCGGCTGCGAACGAGCAGCCGGCCGCCGACCCCGGCGGCAGCGGCGGCGGCCCCGGGCACCAGACCCATCAGAAGGCGCAGGGCGCCCAGAGAGAGGCACAGATGCACCGGCCGCGCCGCGGCCAGCGGCAGGAGGGAGACCCTCTCGTCCAGCAGCGCCCGCACCTGCAAAAGCACCGAGAGGCTCTGGATGCTCAGCGCGGCGCAGCAGCCGTAGACCGCCGCCGCGCCCCCAAGCCCGCTGGCCTGCACGCAGCCGCCGGTGACCTCCAGCAGCGCGGCCAGGGTGGCCCGCACCGGTCCGGAGGAAGGCAGAAAGGAGCCAAGGGCGCCGTTCAGAAAGCTGAAAAAGGTCACAAAGCCGCACACGGTAAGCATACTTTGCACGGCGCCCTGCACGGCGGCCACAAAGGACACGCCGGCCGAACGGCCCGCCGAGATAGCGGCGCCGCGGGGCGCTTCATTCCCTGCGGGCAAAAGGAGCCGGGCCAGCAGCCCGGCCGCCAGATCGGCCAGCAGCAGGGCGGCGAAGATGCACCACCCCAGCCGCGGGCTGCCCAGCAAAAGGCAGCCCACCGTGTTCACCACAAAGGCCGGCCCGGAGCCCACCCCGCAGACCAGCAGCAGCTGTGACTGCCGGCGGGTCACCACCCCTTCGCCGTACATCTGGGACACGACTCTGGCCGCCACCGCAAAGCCGCCCAGCCAGGCCAGCAGCAGCGCGGTGGCAGCCCGCGGATCCCGGATGCCCAGACCGAATCGGGTGTAGGGCCACAGCGCGAGGCCAAAGAACTTTGCCAGCGGGCTTGCGGCGATCATGGCGGAGACCACGAAGAAGGGGAACAGCGCCGGGATCACCTGGTTCACGCAGCAGGCAAGCCCGGCCCGGATGCCCTCGATGCACGGCATCGGGCGGGCGAACAGCAGCGCCAGCAGCGCCAGGGCGCACACGCCGCCTCCCGCGGCGCGCAGGGGAAGTTTCTTCATAAGCTCATCCTCCCGGATAATATAAATAAGGGTAAAGCGGCGCGGTGTGCCGCAGACAAGACGCGGGGGGCAGGGAATGAAACAAAAGCGAACAACAAAACGGGAAAGCCCCGGGACATATCTCAAACGCCTGGTGCGGCAGCCGCCCGCCGGATTTTACCGCCGGGGCGTGCTGCACATTCAGGGCGGCGGCGTGGTGGAGGTGGAGGGCTGCAAAGGCGTGCTGCTCTACGACGAGAGCCGCATCTGCCTGGACATGGGCGGCTGGCAGGTGAGCCTTTACGGAGACGAACTCACCTTGTGCGGCGTCGGCGGGCGGATGCTGACTTTGAAAGGGCGGATCTTCCGCACGGAATTTTCCTATGAGGGGTAACATGATGGGACCGATCTGGGCAAACTGCTTCGCGGGGGCGGAATTCACCGCCTTTGGCGGGCAATACGAAAAATTGATCACCCTATGTGGACGACAAGGCGTCCCGCTTTACAGAATCCGTCCGACGCAAAACGGTTTCACGGCGCAGCTGCCCGCCCGCCGGTACCGTGACCTCGCTCGGCTGGCCCGGCGATGCGGCGTCCGGCTGCGGGCGGGCCGGCGCAGGGGCCTTTTCTTCCGGTTCAAAGCCTACCGGGGCCGGTGGGGCCTGGTGCTGGCGCCGCTGGTGTTCGCGGCGGCGGTGCACCTGATGGGGCGGGGCGTGTGGTCCATCCGCTATGACGGGCTGGACGCCGCGGCCCAGCGCCAGGTGGAGCAGCTGCTTTATTCTATGGATATTTGCGAGGGGGCGGTTTTAACCCAGGAAAAACTGCGCCTGGCGGAAAAACAGATCATGGACGCCAATGACGCCTTCGGCTGGGTGTCTCTGAACTTTGAGAAGGGCCGGCTGGTGGTGGAGGCCAGCGCGGCGCTGCAAAAGCCGGCCATCGAATCCAACGACCCGGTGGACCTGGTGGCGGCGGCGGACGGCATCCTGCTGGAGGTGAACGCCCAGGAGGGGTTCGCCGTCAAGAAGGTCGGGCAGACCGTCGCCGCCGGGGAGGTGCTGGTGAGCGCCTATAAACCGGACCCCTACGAGCAGCCGGTGGCCAGCCATGCCAAGGGGCTGGTGATCGCGGCGGTGAAAAGGACCTACCAGTGTGTGCAGCCTTCCACCTACGAGGTGCAGGCGCTCACTGGCGAGATCGAGAGCAGCACCTGCCTGCGCCTGTTCGGCCGTACGCTGGAACTGGGCCCGCAGCTGCCGGAGGAGGAGGCGCGCGTCACCCATCACCAGCTCAGCGTGCTGGGCTTCGCGCTGCCGGCCACCGTGGAAGAGCGATACATCCCCCGGCGGGAGGCGCGGCAGTTCCATCTGACGCCCGACGGCGCGCGCCAGTACGCCCGGTTTGCCTGCCTGGCGCAGCTGTATGAGGAGTTCCCGGACGCCCAGATCATCGCCGAGAGCCGGCAGGAAAGCTGGGACGGCGGCACCCTGACCTACACCATGACCGTGGATTTCAAGGCGGATATTGCCCGGGAAAAGGGTGGATGAAAACCGCTGAAAATTTTATGCAAAACAGACAGTTCCTATTGGAATATTTTGTGGTATAATAACGATGTATTTGTGGGCCCCGACGATGCAGAAGGGACCCGCGGAATTTTTTGCGAGTGAGCAGGTGTGCAATGGCGGAAAAGCTGATCGAACTGAACAGTGTGGAGACGGCGCTGGCCATCTTTGGCAGCCGGGACGAAAACATCCGGCTGCTGGAGAATGAATTCTCGGTCACGGCGGTGTGCCGTGGCTCCCAGATCAAACTCACCGGCGAGCCGGAGCAGGTGGCCGCGGCCGCCCGCGCGGTGGACGCCATGCTCACCCTGCTGGAGAACCACACCCCGCTGGAGGAACAGACGGTGCGCTACTGCATCAGCCTGGCCGGCGCGGGGGAGGAGCGCCGTGTGCGGGAACTCACCCAGGATTTTGTGGCCGTCACCGCCAAGGGGCGGCCGGTGCGCCCCAAAACGCTGGGCCAGCGGGAATATCTGCAGGCCATCAAGCAGAACGCCATCACCTTCGGGGTGGGGCCCGCCGGCACCGGCAAGACCTACCTGGCGGTGGCCATGGCGGTGAAGGCCTTCAAGAGCAAGGAGGTCAGCCGCATCATCCTCACCCGGCCCGCCGTGGAGGCCGGGGAAAAGCTGGGCTTTTTGCCGGGCGATCTGCAGAACAAGGTGGATCCCTATCTGCGCCCGCTGTACGACGGCCTGTTCGATATGCTGGGGGCGGAGAGTTTTCAGAAACTGCTGGAAAAACAGACCATCGAGGTGGCTCCGCTGGCTTATATGCGCGGCCGCACGCTGGACGACGCCTTCATCATCCTGGACGAGGCCCAGAACACCAGCCGGGAGCAGATGAAGATGTTCCTTACCCGCATGGGCACGGGCAGCAAGGTGGTGGTCACCGGCGACGTGACCCAGATCGACCTGCCGGACCGCAGCCGCAGCGGCCTGCTGGACGCGCTGAACGTGCTGAAGAACGTGGACGGCATCGCCCGCGTCTTTTTCACCGAGAAGGACGTGGTGCGTCACCGCCTGGTGCAGGAGATCGTAAAGGCGTACGACCGGGCGGCGCGGCAGCGGCGAAACTCGTAAAACAGGCACCGTGGCGACTGGTGCTTTTGGCGCGGGAGGACCCCGTGCGCGGAATATCAAAAAACGAAGAGGTGAAGCTGTGTGTCAAACAAAGTGTTGATTACCAACCAGCAGAAGAAGGTGAAGATCCCTTCCGGGCTGCGCATCCTCATCCGTCGCAGCTGCAACGCCGTGCTGGAGTTTGAGGGCTTTGAGCAGCCCGCGGAGATCAGCGTGACCTTTGTGGACAACGCCGAGATCCAGACCCTGAACGCCCAGTACCGTGGCAAGGATATGCCCACCGATGTGCTCAGCTTTCCCCTGGGGGAGGACGGCAAGTACGACGTGGACCAGGACACCGGCGCCTGCCTGCTGGGCGACATCGTGATCTCCATGGAAAAGGCGATGGAGCAGGCGGAACTGTACGGCCACCCGCTGCAGCGGGAGGTGGCCTATCTCACCGTGCACTCCATGTTGCACCTGCTGGGCTACGACCACGAGCAGGGCGGCCTTGCCGCGGTGAAGATGCGGGAAAAAGAGGAGGCCGTGCTCATCCAGCTGGGGCTGCCCCGCACCGTGTCCTACACGGCGGATCAGATCTGAGATGCGGCGGTTTTTTGCCGGGTTCGGCTATGCGGCGAAAGGGCTCTGGACCGCCGTCAAAGAGGAGCGCAACCTGCGTTTTCACTTGTGCGCCGGGGCCTATGTACTGCTGGCCAGCCTGTTCTACTCCTTCAGCGCGGTGGAGTATGCCCTGCTGTTTTTGTGCATCGGCGGCGTGATCGCGCTGGAGCTGGTCAACTCCGCCGTGGAGCGGTCGGTGGAGTCGCCCGACCCGGCCCACTGGCGGGCGGCGGGCGGCGCCAAGGACATGGCCGCCGGCGCGGTGCTGGTGTTCAGCATCGCCTCGGCGGCGGTGGGCGGGTTGCTGTTCTGGCGGCCGGAGGTGCTTTTTGCCATCCCCGGCTGGTTTTTCGCGCGGCCCTGGGCGGCGGCCCTCCTGGCGGCGTCGCTGGCGGGGGCCTGGTTCTTCGTGTTCTGGCCCGAAAGAAAGAAAGGATGATCCCTTGCAGACCTCATCGGTTTTTGTTACCCTTGTGGGCAAGCCCAACGTGGGCAAATCCAGCCTGACCAACCGGCTGGTGGGGGAGAAGGTGGCCATCGTCACCTCCAAGCCCCAGACCACCCGCACCCGCATCACCGGCATCGTCACCCGCGGGCCGGTGCAGTACGTCCTGCTGGACACCCCCGGCGTGCACATCCCCCGCACAAAACTTGGCGAGCGGATGAGCAAGACCGTGGCCGACAGCGTGGCGGACGGGGATGTGAGCCTGATGCTCTTTGAGCCCTACGGCGAGTTTACCGAGGCCGAACAGGCCATGATCGACGCGCTGCGGGGCACGCCGGCGGTGGCGGTCATCAACAAGACCGACACCCTTAAAACCGAGGCGGACCTGGCGGCGCGCACCGCGCAGCTGGAGGCGCTGGGCGTGTTCGACAAGGTCATGGCCACCAGCGTCCGGGAGGACAAGGGCTGCGAGGAGCTGTTCGACGTGCTGGCGGCTTACGGGGTGGAGGGCCCCCACTATTTCGACGACGACGCCTACACCGATATGCCGGAGAAGGCGCTGGTGAGCGAGATCTTGCGGGAGAAGATGCTGCTGTTCCTGCGGGACGAAGTTCCGCACGGCGTTGCGGTCACGGTGGAGCGCTTCAAGGAGCGGGAAGACAAGAATATCATCGACATCGATGTGAATATCTACTGTGAGCGGAAAAGCCACAAGGGCATCATCATCGGCAAGGGCGGCCAGATGCTGAAAAAGATCGCCAGCGCCGCCCGGGTGGACTGCGAGGAGTTTCTGGGCGCGAAGGTGAACCTTCAGTGCTGGGTCAAGGTGAAGGACGACTGGCGCGACAGCGACTTTTTGCTCAATGATTTCGGCTTCACCCAAAACAAATGATGCTGTCGCTTAAACACGAAACAAAACAAATATTTTTCTACAGCGCTGGACAACTTTTCCGGGCATACCGGTGTAGAATGGTGGAACAGTACCACCAGGGGGCGACCAGCGATGGAAAGCAGCGGTTCTTATTGGAAAGATTGGAAAGAGTTTGAAACGACCGGCGGCGTGCGGGAGTACCTGAACTACAAAAAGGCTCTGCGCACCGGGCAGCCGGGGCTGCCGCCGCCCGCGGGGGACGAATATGCAACTGGTAACACCGGGCCTGGTGCTGCGGGAGGTGAAGGTGGGGGAGTCTGACCGGATCCTCACCATCCTCACCCCGGAGCACGGCCTCATCTCCGCATCTGCCAAGGGAAGCCTGCGACTGAAAAGCAAACTTTTCAGTGCCTGCGGGCTTTTTTGCTATTCCGAATTTACCCTGTTTGCGGGCAAGACCATGTATGTGGTGGACGACGCCCAGGTCAAACAGGTGTTCTTCGGGCTGCCCAAAAGTATCGAGGGCATGGCGCTGGCCATGTATCTTGCGGAGATCGCCCAGGCCCTGCTGCCCAGCGGCCATGAGGCGGCGGCCCAGCTGCGCCTTCTGCTCAACAGCCTCTACCTCATCAGCGAGCAGAAAAAGCCCCTGGCCCAGATCAAGGCGGTCTACGAGCTGCGGGCGGTGTGTGAGGCGGGGTATATGCCCGCGCTCTTGTGCTGCAAAAGCTGCCAGAAATACGACGGGGGCGATTTCTACTTCGACATCGGCGCGGGGGACCTGCTCTGCGGCGACTGCGCCGCGGCCGAGGGCCTCGCCCCCAACCTGGACGAGGGCGCGCTCATCGCCCTGCGGCACATCGCGCTGGTGGAGGACAAGAAGGTGTTCGCCTTCACCCTCTCGCAAAAAAGCCTGGACGTGCTGGGCCGCGTCACCGAGCGGTACGCCGCCGCCCGGCTGGACAAGCCCTTGAAAACGCTGGATTTTCTCCACTCCGTTCTGGAGTGAATCAACCTACATAGGGGCGCGCCGCGCCCGCGGCAAGGAGAATCATGGACACAAGTTATCGCAAAACACTGGAACTGGACAAAATTCTGGAAAAGGCGGCGGCGCTGGCCGTCTGTCCCGAGGCCCGCACCCTGCTTTTGGAGCAGCCGGCGGGGGAAACGCCGGACGAGGTGCGCTTCGCCCTCAGCCAGACCGACGCCATCGGCAGCCTGCTTTTGAAAAACGGCAGCCCCCGCTTCGGGGGCGTGTCCGGGGTGGACAAGGTGGTGAACCGGGCGGTCAAAGGGGGCGTGCTCTCCATGGCCGAACTGCTGGAGGTGGCCGGCGCGCTGCGCAACTTCCAGAACCTGGTGGCCTGGTACGGCATCACCGAGCACGACGCGCTGCCGGTGGACGACCTGTTCTACGCTCTCAGCCCCCAGCCCGCGCTGGAAAAGCAGATCACCGCCGCCATCCTCTCGCCGGAGGAGATGGCGGACACCGCCAGCAACACCCTCTTTGAGGTGCGCCGCAAGATCCAGGCCACCGAAAACTCCATCCGGGACAAGCTGGACGCCATCATCAAGAACAGCACCACCAACAAGTTTTTGCAGGACGCGGTGGTCTCCATCCGCAACGGCCGCTTCGTGGTGCCGGTGCGGGCGGAGTACCGCGGCGAGGTGGGCGGCGTCATCCACGACGTGTCCAGCAGCGGCGCCACCGTCTTTGTGGAGCCCACCGCCGTGGTGGAGGCCAACGCCAGGATCATGCAGCTGCGCAGCCAGGAGAAGGCGGAGATCGAGCGCATCCTCATCGCCTTCACCGAGCAGGTGGCCTCCATCGAGCCGATGTTCACCTTCAGCTACAAGGCCATGCTGGACATCGACGCGCTGCTGGCCAAGGCCCACCTGGCGCTGGCGCAGAAGGCGTATATGCCCCGGGTGGCGGACGACGTGCATTTCGACCTGAAAAAAGCCCGCCACCCCCTCATCGACCCGGACAAGGTAGTGCCCATCGATGTGGCCTTGGGCGAAAACTACGACACGCTGGTCATCACTGGCCCCAACACCGGCGGCAAGACCGTCACCCTCAAGACCGCCGGCCTGCTCTGCGCCATGGCCCAGCACGGCCTGCTCATCCCCGCCCACGAGCACAGCACCGTCTGTGTGTTCACCGACTATCTGGTGGACATCGGCGACGAGCAGAGCATCGAGCAGAGCCTGTCCACCTTCTCGGGCCACATGAAAAAGATCACCGGCATCCTGGACAACGCCTTCAAGGGCAGCCTTGTCCTGCTGGACGAGCTGGGCGCCGGCACCGACCCCGCCGAGGGCGCGGCGCTGGCGGTGAGCATCATCGAGCAGCTGCGCATCCAGGGGGCGCTGGTCATGGCCACCACCCACTACTCCGAACTGAAGGTGTTCGCGCTGGAGACGGCGGGGGTGGTGAACGCCAGCTGCGAGTTCGACGTGGAGAGCCTGCGCCCCACTTATAAACTCAGCGTGGGCGTGCCGGGCAAGTCCAACGCCTTCCTCATCAGCGAAAAGCTGGGTGTGCCCGCTCGGGTCATCCAGCGGGCCCGGACCCACCTGGCCAGCGACGACAAGCGGCTGGACGAGGTGCTGGCCCAGCTGGACGATTTGAAATTGCAGCTGAAAGAGAGCCAGGCCGAGGCGGACAAGGCCAAGGCCGAGGCGGAGAAGATGCTGGAAAAGGCCCGGGAGAAGTGCGATGCGCTGGTGCGTCAGGGCGAGACCGAACTGGAGGCCGCCCGCCTCAAGGCCCGGCAGATGACCCAGCAGGTGCAGGCGGAGGCCTACGCCCTCACCGACGAATTGCACAAGCTGCAGAAGGACGACAAGCAGTCCGCCGCCCAGCGGGCCGCCCGCGCCCGGGAGATCGCCCGTAAGGACGCCGAGCGCCTGTTTGCCAAGAGCGACGTGGCCCACAGCCCGGCGCGCCAGTTCGTGCCGCTGAAAGAGGTGCGGGTGGGGCAGGAGGTGGTGATCGCCGAGTACGACCAGACCGCCACCGTGATGTCCCTGCCGGACCGGAACGGCATGGTGGAGGTGCGCGCCGGCATCATCCGGACCAAGGTGCCCCTCTCCGGCCTCAAAGCGCCGGACAAGCTGCAAAAGCCTCAGAAAAAGGGCGGCCGCGCCGCCCCCACGCCCCGCAGCGCCACGGTGCAGCGGGTGGAACGGGGCGCCAGCATGGAGATCAACCTGCTGGGCATGAGCGTGGAAGAGGCGCTGATGGAGGTGGACCAGTTCATCGACCATGCGGTGATGAACGGCCAGACCATGATCTGCCTCATCCACGGCAAGGGCACCGGCGCGCTGCGCAACGCCATCCACCAGCATCTGCGGGGCCACAAGAACGTCAAGAGTTTCCGCCTGGGCCGCTACGGCGAAGGGGAGGCCGGCGTGACGGTGGTGGAGCTGAAATAAAGAGCACTATAAAGCACCCCGGCGCCGCGGCGCCGGGGTGCTTTGCGTGATAAGGCGATCTGCTTTACAGTTTTCCCTTGATGCGGCCCAGGGCGTTTTTCTCCAGCCGGCTCACCTGGGCCTGGCTGATGCCTATTTCCTTGGCCACCTCCACCTGGGTCTTGCCCGAGAGATAGCGTAGCGCCATGATCTTTTTCTCCCGCTCGCTCAAAGCCTGCACCGTGTCCTTGAACATGATGCCGCTGATCCAGCTGTCCTCGCCGCCGCTGTCCCCCAACTGGTCCATTACATAGATGGTGTCTCCCTCGTCGCTGTATACCGGTTCGTACAGGCTCACCGGATCCACCACGCTCTCCAGCGCCAGGGTCACGGTGGTCACCGGCAGCTGTACCCGCTCGGCGATCTCGTCGATGTGTGGCTCCCGGTTCAACTCCTTTTGCAGCTGTTCCTTGGCCTGCATGGCCTTGTAGGCGATATCCCGCACCGAGCGGGAGACCCGCACGGCGTTGTTGTCCCGCAAAAAGCGGCGTATCTCGCCCACGATCATGGGCACCCCGTAGGTGGAAAAGCGCACGTTCAGGTCCGGGTCGAAGTGGTCGATGGCTTTGATCAGCCCGATGCATCCCACCTGGAACAGGTCGTCCATGCTCTCGCCACGCCCCACGAACTTCTGCACCACGCTGAGCACCAGCCGCAGGTTCCCCTGGATCATTCGCTGCCGCGCCTCCTTGTCGCCCGTGCGGGCGGCCCGCAGAAGAGCGGTCTTCTCCTTTTCGGTGAGCACCGGAAGTTTGGCGGTGTTTACACCGCAGATCTCGACCTTGCCGTAATACAAAGATGGTCACGCTCCCCCCATGGCATGACAGAAGTATGGCCGTCTGCCGCGCCGGGCAAACAGTTCGACCGCTGGTAAAAGCTGGCCGCCCGCCCGCACACTTTGCGGTGATGAGCATACAGTGAGGGGGAGAGGGAGGGATCGTGTATGGAGATGCATATCCTTGCGGCGCTGGCCGTGGGCGGCGTGCTGCTGGCGGCGGTGATCATCACCGTGATCGCGGCGCTTTTGTATGCCAGGGGGCAGACAGGGTCGTATGAATACGCCCGGGCGGATTTTGGCCGACGGGCGGGATTCCGGGCGCAGAGCCTGCCGGAGAGCGACATCGTCCGGCTGGACCGCATCGCGCTGCTGAGCGGCGCGGTGGCGCAGCTGGAGTATACCGTGGAGCCGCAGTGGGACCTGATCCTTCGGGTGGGACGCGCGGGCGCCGATCTGCGGGAGGGCGACTTTGAGCAGAATTTCCGGGAACAGGTGACTCTGTATCACCGGGACATCCGGGTGGCCATCAGCCAGAACGAGGGGGGCGCGGCGATGCTGCGCTGGACAAAAAACGGCTTTGATTATCTGCTGGTCCTGCCGGACAGCGAGATGGGCCTGCGGGGCGGCCTGATGCCCCTCTTCGTGCAGCAGACCGAGATGGTGGAAAACAAAACGGCTTGACGGATAAAAGGGCAGGGCCCCCGGCCGCGCTTGTTCGCGGCCGGGGGCCCTGCCCGCATGGTCAACACATTTTTTCCAGGTCCCGGCGCAGGCGGGCGATGATCCGCTTTTCCAGCCGGGAGATGTAGCTTTGGGAGATGCCGATCTTGTCCGCCACCTCCTTCTGGGTGTGCTCCACCCCGTCCAGCAGGCCAAAGCGCATCTGCATGATCTGCTTTTCCCGGGGCGCCAGCCGGTCCACCGCCGCCAGCAGCATATCCTTCTCAGCGTCCTGCTCCAGCTGGGCGCTGATCTGGTTCTGGTCGGTGCCCAGCACGTCGGACAAAAGCAGTTCGTTGCCCTCGCCGTCGGTGTTCAGCGGCTCATCGATGCTTGTCTCCTGTCGGCGGTTGCTGCTCTTGCGCAGGAACATCAGGATCTCATTTTCGATGCAGCGGCTGGCGTAGGTGGCCAGCTTGATGTTTTTGGCCGGCACAAAGGTGTTCACCGCCTTGATGAGGCCGATGGTGCCGATGGAGATGATGTCCTCCACCGCGATGCCGCTGCTCTCGAATTTGCGGGCGATGTACACCACCAGCCGCAGGTTGTGGGTGATGAGGATGTCCCGGCAGCTCTGGCGGCCCTCCTCCAGCCCCTGAAACACCAGCTTTTCCTCCTCGGGGGTCAGGGGCGGGGGCAGGGCTTCCGGGCCGCCGATGTAGTAAACGCCGCCCGGCAACCGCAGCTTCGCCAGCAGCCGGCGCAGCGCGGCCAGCAGCCGGCCGGTAAACTTCAGGTGCATATTTCGGACCTCCTCTCGGTCTCATCCATGAGAAATTCCCGGCCGAACAGCGCCTGGAACCGGCCGTCCAGCAGGGGCTGGGGGGTGAACACGGCGGTCACCTCCCGGGCCAGAAGGGCGCGGCCCTGGCCGGTCAGCCGGGCGGTGCGGGCGGTCAGCCCCGGCAGCACGGCGCTGCCGGCCGCGCCGGAACAGGGCACCAGACGCAGCGCCAGCCCCTCGGGGGGCAGCGGATTTTGCCCGGAAAAGTAGGCCCGCAAAAAGCCGTTCACCGCCTCGGGCAGCTGCCGCTCCACGCCGGGCCAGCTGATCAGAAGGGTCTGCCGCCCGCCCACCGGGTCCCGCAGGAAAAAACCGGTGTCATAGTAGGCCTGCGCCCGCACCGTGCTCCCGGCAAGGGCCAGTTCCAGTTGCCAGGGCTCCTGGTCGGCGGGCGGGCCGAAGAGCAGCAGCACCAGCCGCACCGCCAGATACACCGCCAGCACCGAGAGCACCAGCGTCACCGGCGAGAGATCCACATACACCGTCAGGTTGTGCACCCGCACGCCGTTCATGCCGCCCCGCTGCAGACCCAGCAGGGCGAGACCCGCCAGCCCCAGATTGAGAGCGAAGAACCAGGCGCCCGCCCGCAGAAAGGGGCGCGGGCCGTGCCAGCCGAAGGCGGCCAGTGTCACCAGCGCGGCGCTGGCCAGCTTGTAGGCAAGGCCGGGCAGGGCGGGCAGCGGAGGCGCAAGAAGGATCAGCGTGCTGGCTGCCGCCACCGCTGCGCCCGCCAGCGCCCGCAGCGCCGGGCAGGCCGCGCCCGCCAGCCATCCCGCCGCCCGCAAAAGAAAATACCCTGCGATGAAATTCGTCACCAGCAGGATATCCAGATATACAACGGTCTTCACGGCCTCACCCCCGGCTAACAGTGTACCGCGCCGCGGGGAAAAAGACTGTCAAAAGCTGGGAGCCGTCCCTCCTTCCGCGGCGGGCCGAACCGGCAAGGGAATGCCGCCGGGATGTGCCCTGGCCGCCAAAACGCCCCACGGGAAACAACGCCATGATGGCCGGAAAGCCGGCGTCCCTCACGTCAAAGGTTTGGGATGACCCCGGTTCAGATGGTCTGGCTGCCGGTGGACCAGACGTGAGCGTCCTTTGCCGCCTGGGCGGTGTTCTGGGCCATAACGCCCACCAGCGGATGAGGCGTGTACGGCTCTTCCAGATAGGCGCACTCTTCCTTTGTCAACTCCAGTTCCACCGCTTTTGCCGCGCCTTCGATGTGGTGGGGCTTGGTGGCGCCCACCACCGGGGCGGTCACCTTCGTCAGCAGCCATGCCAAAGACACTTCTGTCATGGACACCCCTTTCCGGTCGGCCAGTTCCGCCACCCGGGCCAGAATGGGCGCGTCCTGGTCCTGGGAGGCCCCGTATTTCAGCCGGGCATAACTGTCTTCCTGAAGCCGTTTCGATGTCTCCCCGGGATGCCGGCACAGCCGTCCGCCGGCCAGTGCGCTGTAAGGCGTCATGGCGATGTTCTCTTCCCGGCAGTAGGGAGCCATCTCCCGCTCCTCCTCCCGAAAAATCAGGTTGTAATGTCCCTGGACGGAGATAAATTTGGCAAACCCCTCCCGCTCCGCCAGGGCGTTTGCTTTGGCAAGCTGCCAGGCAAAGCAGTTGGAAATGCCGATATAGCGGGCTTTGCCCGCCTTTACGGCGTTGTTCAGCCCCTCCATGATATCGAAGAGGGGCGTTTGGTGATCCCACATATGGCAGATGTAGAGATCCACATAGTCCATCCCAAGGTTTTGCAGGCTCTTGTCCAGCATTCGACGGATGTGTTCCTGGCCGCTGATCCCTGCCTGTATTTCCTCGTTGGTGCGGGGAAGAAATTTAGTGGCCACCACCACGCGGTCCCGCCTGGCAAAATCCCGCAGCGCCCGCCCTACATATTGCTCGCTGGTGCCGCTCTGATAGCCGATGGCGGTATCAAAGAAATTGATCCCCAGTTCCAGCCCCAGCCGGATGATCTCCCGGGAGTGAGTCTCGTCAAGGGTCCAGGAATGCTGGCCGTTTTGGGCATCACCAAACCCCATGCACCCCATACAGATGCGGGAGACGTTCAAATCGGAATTGCCCAGTTTTGTGTAGTCCATTTCCATTTACCTCCAGGATTCAAGCAGGATGTCCACGCCTTTATTTTCATTGTAAGACTGTCACTTAAAAATGTAAAATACTCATTTTCTATTCATAAATATTCTGAAAAAGCATTTTTCTCTTGCCGGGTATCTGTGGGATGTGATACGATGAAAAAAGGAGGCGGGACACGGGTTAAGCCCCATAGGTATACAATGTGAACCTATGGGGCTTAACCCGTGTATGGGGAATAAGCAGCTATGCAGGGAGGGATATTCCCTTTGCATAGTTGCTTATTTTTTG
>DWYI01000079.1 GCA_019118765.1 Candidatus Allofournierella merdavium
GGTACTTTGGCGCAAAGACTATATGGTATTTGCAAATCCACTTCGTATGCGATAAACTGTTTATGTCGTTCATGCTCATTTGAATGACCTCCTTGTGGTTCTTTTGATGCAGTTGGCAGACCGCATCTCTATCCTACCACAAGGAGTTTTTTTATGCCCTTTTTCTGTTCAACTATTTAATTCTTACCGAACCACACGTCTAACGTGTGGTTTTGGGATACAAAAAACTGACAGATCCCATTCGGGATCTGTCAGTTTATCATGGTTGCGGGAGGCGGATTTGAACCACCGACCTTCGGGTTATGAGCCCGACGAGCTACCAGGCTGCTCCATCCCGCGATATCCAGCGTCCTCTCTTGAGGGCGCTTTACTAATATATCACGCCGCACGCTGCTTGTCAAGACTTTTTTGTGCGGTGTGCGCCGTCTCCCAGCGGCAGTGTTATCCCAGATACTTTTTCAGATAAGCGCCGGCGCCGGTTCCATCGCTCGCCGTCAGCCGCCAGCCGCCCCGGGCGGCCTCGTCACGGGTGAGCACCGCCACCCGGCAGTTATCCAGATTCACCGCCCAAAACTGGTCCAGCGGATTGCCCAGCGCCGCGGTGAGCATCGCGTGAAGCGCCGCGCCGTGCCCCGCTACCAGCAAGGTCTGTCCCGGGTGATTTTTCGCGGCAAAGGCGAGAAAATCCCCGGTGCGCTCCAGCGCGCTTTCCAAACTTTCCGCGCCCTCCGGCGGGCGGTAGGCGGGCGGGTCGGTGAAGAACGCGGCAAACCCCGGGCCCAGGGCGTGAGGGTCCTTACCCTCATACGGCCCGAAGGCGATCTCGATGAGACGCCGGTCCGGGCTTATCCTCTCCTTCGGCCAGCCGGTCACCAGACTGGCGGTGTCCATTGCCCGCTGCAAGGGGCTGGAATACACCGCGTCAAAGTGCACCCCGGCCAGCCGCTGCCGGGCCTCCATCGCCTGCTGCCGGCCGGTATCGTTCAGCGGAATATCGGTGCGTCCCTGCAGCATCGCCCGCACGTTCCAATCAGTCTGGCCGTGCCGGATCAGGTACAGCTGTGTTTCTGCCATGGGAAAAGGCCCTCTTTCGTTTTGAAGACCGGATTATCGGCCTTTTGTTTTGATATGCTGTTGTTGCGGCCGAAAATCACCACTTGGCCTTGGTCTCCACCACCTTGCCGGCGATGAACAGCTTGTCCAGTTCCTCGCCCCGCAGCACCTTGGGTTCATAGGCAGGGTTGAAGGGCTGCAGGATCACGGCGTTGCCCCGCAGCACATACTTCTTTAAGGTGCCCTCGCCCTCGTCGCCGTAGACCATCACACCCAGATCGCCATTTTCCAGCGTGGGCTGCCGGTGTACCAGCGCAAGATCGCCGTCACTGATGCGGGGTTCCATGCTGTCGCCCTTGACGACCAGGTAGAAATAACTGCCGGGATCCTTTACCCGGGCATACTCCACGCCATAGTCTTCCTCAAAGGCAAGCGCGCCATAGCCCGCCCGCACCGTGCCCACCACCGGGATGGGGCTCTCCTCATAGCCGCCGAAAAACCGCCGGGACGCCGCGGAATCCACCGCGGCCAGGCCCAGAAGATCGTCGGTAGAGGTGTTCAGCAGCGCCGCCAGCTGCGCCAGGGTCTCCGGGTCCGGCGAGGAACGGCCGGTCTCCCACTTGCCCACCGCCTGCTGGCTTACCCCCAGCCGGGCCGACAGGCTTTTCTGGCTGAAGCCGCTGCGCTTTCTCAGTTCCTTTAAACGCTGTGGAAACATGGCCGTTTCGCTCCTTTCCTGTTGGTCTTATTATACAACCGTAAGCTGTTTTTGTAAAGAAAATCATAAAAAAAGTTGTTAAATTGTCTTGACAACAACCATTAGTTGTTATAGAATGAGGGCACAGAGACGATCCTTCGCGCTGTGCGGCAAGATGGAGGGAATCAATATGAAAGATTTGTTGTGCATGATGCTGGCGATTTTTGCGGGGCTGGGCGTTGTGATGCTGGCCGGCGCGCTGATCGAAGGGGGCCTGTCCGCGCCGCTTCTGCTGGGGCTTGCGGCGTGCATGCTGGCGACACGGGGATTCTATCGGCTGAGCAGCCGCCCTGCCGGCAAACCAAGGCGCCGGGCTCCCTGCGCGGCGCGGGCTGCCCGCAAGGCAATCGGCCTGCGGGCCGCCTGAGCCCCCGGCACAATACACTATATAGAATATAAGGCGGGCGGAGGCATTCTCCGCCCGCCTTCCCCATGGTTTTTGCGGCGGTGAGCCTTAAAATCCCTTGACAGCCGTGCCAAAGTATGTTAGTATATGTAACGCGCTATCAAAACGCGCACGGCGGCCACTGGGGAGAGGTGTCCGAGTGGTTTAAGGAGCCGGTCTTGAAAACCGGTGACCCGCAAGGGCCGTGGGTTCGAATCCCACCCTCTCCGCCATTTACAACCGAATCAACATCACACACTTTGCTCTGGAGAAGTACTCAAGAGGTCGAAGAGGCGCCCCTGCTAAGGGCGTAGGTCGGGAAACCGGCGCGAGGGTTCAAATCCCTCCTTCTCCGCCAGGAAAGGCCCGCACGAATGTGCGGGCCTTTTGTTTTACCATCTTGCGCCCGGCCCGCCCTTCGGACACGGGCCATGGGGCGTTTACCGCCGCGGGACCGGCCTTTGCTCCCGGCGGGGACCAATGCCCCGGCGAGCCGGGCCGCGGGAGCGCCGCGCCCTGCCCTCACGGCTCTGCGGCCGGGTTTTGCCGCAGGAAGGTGCGTGCGGCGGCGCGAATGTCTTCCACCAGCTGCCGCACCACCGGATAGCGGTCGTATGCCTGCCGGGAGTAACACAGCATGAACTGTCCCCTCGCGCACTCATCCGCAATGGGCACGCACACCAGCCGCCCCTCCTGCACGCCTTTGTAGCGTTTGGCGGCGGGCCAGAAGGAGAGCGCGTAACTCTCGTCGTCCTTTTCCACCAGCGGGATCACGTTGGCCACCGTTTCCACCCCAACCTTTTTCTGCTCGGGGCTTTGGCACAACAGGCCGTCCAAAAAGCCTTCCGGCATCTCCGATGCGCGCTCCTCCTCCTTCATATCCGGCAGGATGAGATAAAAATTTTTCAGTTCCTCCAGCGTGACGCTGGAATGGCTTGCCAGGGCATGCCGCGCATTCACCAGACAGCGATACTCTCCGCTCATCAGCAGGACCGGCGGGTTGCCCTGGATTTGGGTCAAGCGTGCCAGCTGTTCGTTCTGATGGCACATCACCAGAGACAACACCGGCTTGTTGGCGCTGCGGGAGATGAAAGCCTCTGGTTTTTCGCTCACGTTGAAGCCGATGGACAATTCCGGGTATTTTTTCCGGTAGCGCAGCACAATGTCCGGCAGCAGAAAGTCGGGAAACGATATATATGTATACAACTCGATCTGGCGCAGATCGTCCTTGCGGCCCATCTCTTTCCAGCCGTCGTAAAACTCCAGGATCTGCCGGGCCTCCGCAAACACCCTGCTCCCCTTTTCGGTGAGCCGCACCCCGCTGGCGGATCGCTCTACCAGGGTGAACCCCAGTTCTTCCTCCATCAGCTTCAGAGATTTGGTCAGGCTTGGCTGTGCCACATAAAGCTGTTGTGCCGCACGGGTAATCGACCCAGTCTCCGCCAGCGTTACAAAATACTGCAAAGACTGTATCTTCATCTTGCTCCCTCCTCCCCAACGGGGGCATGCCTTTTTTTCATGCCCCCTTCTTTTTTCTGTATTACCCATAATGTTTTCAACATGATAAGCTAATTATAGCAGAACGACCAAACCAGTCAAGTTTCCGCATGGTTTCGGTCACAAGACTATTATAACTCAAATAAAGGAGTGTGCATCATGACTAAGCGCGAACGTTTCGAAAAATTCCTGGCGAACGAACCGGTGGACCGGGTACCTGTGGCCTTCTTCCACCACTTCACCACCGAGCAGGAATGGCTCACCGGCCTGACCAATGAGGCCGCCTTTGAGAAAAACATCGAGGGCCACCGCATCGCCCGTGAGAAGTTTGACCCGGACGTGATCAAGATCATGAACGACACCCTTATGATCATGCCGGTGGATACCTCCTTTGTCAAGACCGCCGCGGACCTGCGCAAGATCGAGCCTCCCATGCCCGGTTCCCCCTTCTTTGAAAAGAGCAAGGAGCTGACCAAGCGGGTGGTGGACATCTACAAGGACTCCGACGCCCCCATTTACGTCACCGCGTTCAGCCCCAGCATCACCCTGCGCAACAGCATCAGCGGCATGGACATCGGCACCGAAGTGGCCCACTCCAAGCTGTACAGCTTCCTGGAGGAGGATCCCGAATCCGTGATGGCCGCGCTGGACAAGATCGCCGACAGCATCATCGCCCTGAACAAGATCCTGCTCACCGAGTGCGGCGCCGAGGCGGTGTATCTGAGCGTGAACAACCAGGCCCACTATGTGCCCGACGAGTTCTACACCAAGTACATCACCCCCTCCGACAAGAAGGTGCTGGCCGGACTGAACCAGCTGAGCCGGTTCAACATGCTGCACATCTGCGGCTACCACGGCAAGAGCAACAATCTGGAGCTGTTCAAGGATTACGATGTGCCCGTGTTCAACTGGGCGGTGCACGCCGAGGGCGTGGGCCTGGCCGAGGGCAAGAAGCTGTTCGGCGGCAAGCCGGTGTGCGGCGGCTTTGCCCAGGCCGAGACCATCTACACCGGCACCCGTGAGGAGATCACCGCGGAGGTGGCCAAGTATCTGGACGAGGCCGGCCAGGTGGGCGTGATGCTGGGCGCGGACTGCACCGTTCCCACCGACATCGACGACGAGCGCCTGGAGTGGGTGCGGCAGGCCGCCATCCAGTACGCCGCCAATCCCCGCGTGAAGCTGTAAGCCGAAAGCACATTCACCTTTGGTCGTAAGACCTGCTAACAAAAGTCAAGTAGAAATTTCAGATTTTTGGGAGCGGCAAAAAGACAACACAAAATCAAGCCGCTGAGCATCTCAAAATCGAAAGGGCGGCCAGCCAGATGGTATGACACGAAAATTAG
>DWYI01000080.1 GCA_019118765.1 Candidatus Allofournierella merdavium
GGCCCCATGGTGGCGTTCATCATCACCGGCTCCATGGTGGTGGAGACCATCTTCTCCACCGGCGGCCTGGGCTCGTACTTCGTGACCTCCATCAACAACCGGGACTACACCCTCATCATGGGCGTGACCATCTTCCTGGCCATCCTGATGGTGACCGCGAACCTGATCACCGACATCGTGTACAAGCTCATCGACCCGCGCATCACTTTTGACTAAGGAGACGGAACACACATGAATAAACCGCTTAAAAAGCATCTGTTCAGCAGCCAGATCAACCTGGCGAAGTTCAGCCCCGCCTCCGAGGAAGAGAAGAGCCAGCAGGAGGTCATGAGCGAGTCCACCACCTTCTTCCGGGACGGCATGAAAAAGCTGCTGCGCAACCCTCTGGCGGTGGGCGCCATCATCGTGCTGGTGGTGCTGATCCTCACCATCATCATCGCCCCCATGGTCATCCCCTACGGCTACGACGAGATCCTCAAGGTGGGCGGCAAGCGCGACAAGACCGCCGCCAACCTGGCCCCCTTCACCTGGTCGGAGAACGAGCAGAAGTATATGGAGGAGACCGGCGAGCAGCTGTTCCCCCACATCTTCGGCACCGACAAACTCTGCCGCGACTACTTCGCCCGCGTGATCTACGGCACCCGGGTGAGCCTGGCCGTGGGCCTGTTCGCCAGCATCCTGGTGATGGTCATCGGCGTGCTCTACGGCTCCATCGCCGGCTACGCCGGCGGCAAGGTGGACCTGGTGCTGATGCGCATCTGTGACATCATCTATTCGCTGCCGGACCTCTTGATGGTCATCCTCTTGTCGGTGGTGCTGCGGGAGACGCTGGGCGCCGCCATCGCGGGCACGGTGTTCGCGAAACTGGGCACCAACATGTTGTCGCTGTTCATCGTGTTCGGCCTGCTGTACTGGGTGGGCATGGCCCGCCTTGTGCGCGGCCAGATCCTCACCATCAAGGAGAACGAGTATGTGCTGGCGGCCCGCACCATCGGCACCAAGCCCAGCCGCATCCTGAAAAAGCACATCCTTCCCAACTGCCTGTCGGTCATCATCATCTCGGTGGCCCTGCAGGTGCCTTCCGCCATCTTCACCGAGAGCTACCTGAGCTTCCTTGGCCTGGGCGTGTCCCAGCCGATGCCCTCGCTGGGCAGCCTTGCCAACGAGGCCCGCGGCGCTCTCCAGGCGTACCCCTTCCAGCTGGTGTTCCCCGCGCTGATGATCTGCCTGATCGTTCTGTCGCTGAACCTGCTCGGCGACGGTCTGCGGGACGCCTTTGATCCCAAGCTGAGGAGGTAAAACGGCAATGAGTGAACATCTTTTATCGGTGAAAGACCTGCACACCTCCTTCACCACCGACAACGGCGAGGTGCACGCGGTCAACGGCGTGTCCTTCAACCTGGACGCCGGCAAGGTGCTGGGCATCGTGGGCGAGTCGGGCTCCGGAAAGTCGGTCACCGCCTATTCCATCATGCAGATCCTGGCGGACAACGGCCGCATCACCGGCGGCAGCGTGGAGTACAAGGGCCAGGACATCACCAAGTGGAACCGTCACCAGATGGCGGGCTTCCGGGGCAAGTGCTGCTCCATCATCTTCCAGGACCCCATGACCAGCCTGAACCCGGTGTTCACCATCGGCAACCAGCTGGAGGAGGCCATCCGGCTGCACACCAACAAGAACCGCGCCGAGGCCAAGGCCCGGGCCATCGAGATGCTCACCCTGGTGGGCGTGAACGAGCCGGCCAAGCGGGTGAAGCAGTACCCCTATGAGCTCTCCGGCGGCATGCGCCAGCGGGTGATGATCGCCATGGCCCTGGCCTGCGAGCCGGACATCCTCATCGCCGACGAGCCCACCACCGCCCTGGACGTGACCATCCAGGCGCAGATCCTGGAACTGATGCAGGAGCTGCAGAAAAAGCTGGGCATGGCCATCATCATGGTCACGCACGACCTTGGCGTCATCGCCACCATGTGCGACGAGATCATCGTGATGTACGGCGGCCGCGTGTGCGAGCGGGGCACCGCCGACGAGATCTTCTATAACCCCAGCCACGAGTACACCAAGGGCCTTTTGCGCTCCATCCCCAGCACCGAGCGGATGAAGGAGCGGCTGGTGCCCATCGCCGGCAACCCCATCAACCTTCTGAACATGCCTGCCGGCTGCGCCTTCTGCACCCGGTGCGACAAGGCCATGAAGGTGTGCCTTGACTATGTGCCCATGGAGCGGCGGGTGGCCAAGGATCACCTGGCCTCCTGCTGGCTGAACGACCTGGCTCTGGAGGAAAAGGCCAAGGAGATGGCCGCCGCGGGCGAGAGCGCCGAGGCGGTGCAGCTGGCCACCGGCTGGGTGCAAAACGAGGGCGGCGAGTGGGCCTTTGATCCCATCGTCGCCGAGGAAGGAGGCGCCGACGCATGAGCAGTGAGTACCTTGTGGAAGTCGAGCACCTGAAACAGTATTTCCCCATCCGCACCGGCTTTGCCACCACCACCCCCCTGAAGGCGGTGGACGACGTGTCCTTTGCCATCAAGCCCGGCGAGACCCTGGGCCTGGTGGGCGAATCCGGCTGCGGCAAGACCACCGTGGGCCGCAGCCTTCTGCAGCTGTACCAGCCCACCGGCGGGCGCATCAAATACAACGGCGAGGTCATCTTTGACGCCGGCGACCTGAACGACCAGGGCGAGCCCCAGGTGGACGAAAAGGGCAACCCGGCCAGGCTGCGCAAGCCCCACACCGTGAACATGCTGCCCTACCGCAAGCAGATGCAGATGGTGTTCCAGGACCCCTACTCCTCGCTGAACCCCCGCATGACCGTGGAGGACATCATCGGCGAGCCTCTGGACGTGCACAAGCTCTACTCCACCAAGGCCGAGCGCCGGGAGAAGGTGCTGCACCTGATGGAGCTGGTGGGCCTGAACTCCGAGCACGCCACCCGCTACGCCCACGAGTTCTCCGGCGGCCAGCGCCAGCGCATCGGCATCGCCCGCGCCCTGGCGGTGGACCCCCGGTTCATCGTCTGCGACGAGCCTGTCTCGGCGCTGGACGTGTCCATCCAGGCCCAGGTGGTGAACATGTTCGAGGACCTGCAGCACAAGCTGGGGGTGGCCTACCTGTTCATCGCCCATGACCTTCTGGTGGTAAACCACATCTCCGACCGCATCGCCGTGATGTACCTGGGCAAGATGATGGAGATGGCCGAGGCGGACGAGCTGATGAACAACCCCATCCATCCCTACACCCAGTCGCTGCTCTCGGCGGTGCCCATGCCGGACCCCAAGCTGGCCCGCAGCCGCAAGCGCATCGTGCTGGAAGGGGACGTGCCCAGCCCGCTGAAGGCGCCCTCCGGCTGCCCCTTCCGCACCCGGTGCCGCTACGCCACCGAGCAGTGCGCCGCCCAGCGTCCCCCCTTCACCGACCGGGGGAACGGGCACATGGTGGCCTGCTGGAACAAATAAGTTCCGGCCATTCCTTTCGCAAGTTGCGACCCGTTTTTCTTGCCGGGCCGTGATTTGAAATAGGGCCTTAAAGCCCAAAAAAACAAATGGAGGTATACCCATGAAAAAGCTGACCGCACTTGTTCTGGCGCTGGCCATGTGCTTCGGTCTGGTCGCTTGCGGCTCGACCCCTGCGCCTTCCAGCACCCCTGCATCGACGCCTGCGTCCACCGGCTCTGAGGCGGAAGCCACCGACGAGAACTTTGTCGATCCCGTCAACGGCTGGAGCGTGTACGACGATCTGATCGACCAGATCCGTACCGAGACCGATCTGACCAAGCGCGCCGAGATGATGCATCAGGCCGAGGACATCCTGATGGACACCGGTGCCCTCCTGCCCCTGTACTTCTACACCGATATCTACCTGCAGAAGGACTACCTGACCAACGTGTACTGGACTCCGTTCGGCTACAAGTACTTCATGTTCGCCGAGCTGGGCAACGGCAGCGACACCCTGCATGCCTACCTTGCCGCCGAGCCCGACAAGCTGGATCCCGCGCTGAACAGCACCGCTGACGGCGCCATCCTGGCCATCGATGCCTTCTCCGGCCTGTTCACCTACAACGCCGACCACGAGCAGGTTCCCGACCTGGTGGACACCTACGAGGTCTCCGAGGACGGCATGACCTACACCTTCACCCTGAAGGACGGCCTGAAGTGGTCCAACGGCGAGCCTCTGGACGCTTCCGACTTCGTTTACAGCTGGAACCGTGCCGCTGACCCCGTCACCGCTTCTGACTACGGCTACATGTTCGCTCCCATCAAGGGCTACGACGAGATGACCGAGATGGACGCCGACGGCAACCTGGTCAACCCCGACGCCCAGCTGGCTGTGACCGCTTCCGAGGACGGCAAGACCCTGACCGTCGAGCTGACCTTCCCCTGCGCTTACTTCCTGGATCTGTGCGCCTTCCCCACCTACTTCCCCGTGTATCAGGAGGCCGTTGAGGCTGCCGATCCCGAGGGCAACAACCCCGGCGCCTGGGCGCTGGAGCCCGGTGAGAACTTCGTCTGCAACGGCGCTTACGTTCTGACCGAGTGGAACCACAACAGCTCCATGACCTACACCAAGAACCCCAACTACCATCGCGCCGACGAGGTGAAGATCGAGAAGCAGGAGTTCATGCTCTCCAGCGATGAGACCGCCACCTTCGCCGCCTACAA
>DWYI01000011.1 GCA_019118765.1 Candidatus Allofournierella merdavium
GGTCGGGGCTGTTCTTCTTGTTCTTCTTGGTGTTGTAGTTGCGCTGTTTGCACTCCGTGCAGGCAAGGGTGATTTTCACTCGCATTTGTCTTCGGCACCTCCATTTAACGGTTTGTTTAGCCTCCCTGACAATTGCAGGCTGCACCCGAAAATGGGCACAAAAAAATAAACCTGCAAAAGAGGTGATATCATCATATCACACGCGGCCCGTCCCGTCAAGAGAAAATGTCGCCCGGATCCCGAAAAAAAGCCGGCGGGCCGGCCCTTTTGCCAGTAGCGCGGGGGGCATTTTTATGGTATTATTAGAATACTTATGGGCATATGCCCCCGACGGGGCCCATCTTGCCCGAAGAGAGAAGGAACGAACCAGATGAAAAAACTGACTGTTGCGCTGCTGTTCGGCGGCGTTTCCAGCGAGCACGACGTGAGCTGCGTGTCGGCAAAGACCTTTGCCGACGGCCTGGACCCCGCCTGCTATGACGTGTACAAGATCGGCATCACCAAAAACGGCTGCTGGCTGTATTATCCCGGGCCTTCCGACCGGATGCCCAACGACGAGTGGATGGGCTACACCGGCTGTGTGCCCTGCCTGATCAGCCCCGACCGGGACTGCCACGGCATGCTCATCTTCGGTGAGTACGGCGTGCGCAGCGTGCGGCTGGATGTGGCCATCCCGGTGCTCCACGGCAAAAACGGCGAGGACGGCACCGTGCAGGGCCTGCTGGAACTGGCGGGCATCCCCTATGTGGGCTGCGGGGTGCTGGCCAGCGCCGCCTGCATGGACAAAGCGGTGGCCTGCGCCCTGTTCGACGCGGCGGGGGTGCCCCACTGCCGGTGGGACTGGGCCTCCCGGGCCGGCTGCGCCGACTTCGACGCCCTGGCCGACCGCCTGGAGGCAAAACTGGGCTGGCCCATCTTTGTAAAGCCCGCCAACGCGGGCAGCAGCGTGGGCATCAGCAAGGCGCAGGACCGCGCGGGCCTGAAAGCCGCCATCGCCACCGCCCTGGCCGAGGATGACAAGGTGGTGTTCGAGCGCTTTGTGCGGGGGCAGGAGGTGGAGTGCGCGGTGATCGGCAACCAGTGCCCGGTGAGCACCCGCCCCGGGGAGATCCTGGCCAGCGAAGAGTTTTACACCTACGACGATAAATATGTGCTGGGCACCAGCCGCACCCTGATCCCGGCGCGCCTTTCGGAGGAAAAGCTGGACGAGGTGCGCGCGCTGGCCGAAAAGGCCTACGCCGCCCTGGGCTGCCAGGGGCTCGCCCGCTGCGACTTCTTTGTGGAGGCGGACGGCACGGTGCTCATCAACGAGATCAACACCATGCCCGGCTTCACCGCCATCAGCATGTACCCCAAGCTGATGGAGAGCGCCGGCAAGCCCCTGGGCGCGCTGCTGGACGAACTGGTGGAACTGGCGCTGGCGCGGGCGGAGGGCTGCCATGGATGAGCGTGCCATCGGCGTGTTCGACTCCGGCGCGGGCGGCCTCACCGCGGTGCGCCAGCTGCGGCGGCTGCTGCCGGAGGAGAAGATCGTCTACTTCGGCGACACCGGCCGGGTGCCCTACGGCACCCGCAGCCCGTCGACCATCTTTCAGTACGCCAGGCAGGACATCGCGTTTCTCCTTTCCAAAAACGTCAAATTCCTGCTGGCGGCCTGCGGCACGGTGAGCAGCATCCTGCCCGCCGACTACGCCGCCGCCCTGCCGGTGCCCTACGCCGGCGTGGTGGACGCGGCCAGCGCGGCGGCGGCGGCCGCCACCAAAACCGGGCGCATCGGGGTCATCGGCACCAGCGCCACCATCCGCAGCGGCAGCTACGAGGAGCGGCTGCACCGGATGAACGCGGACTATCGGGTCTTTGCCAGGGCCTGCCCCATGTTCGTGCCGCTGGTGGAAAACGGCTATGTGGAGCCGGGCGACCCGGTCACCGCCGCCATCGCGCGCCAGTATCTCACCCCTCTGCGGGAGGACGAGGTGGACACCCTCATCCTGGGCTGCACCCACTACCCGCTGATCGCCCCCGCCATCGCCGGGGTGATGGGCCCGGAGGTGACGCTGATCGACGCCGGGCGGGAGGGCGCGCTGCTGGCCCGCCGCCGCCTGACCGAGCTGGGCCTGCTGGCCCCCGCGGGGCAGACGGGCGGCGCCGAATACTATGTGAGCGACGAACCAGAGGGCCTTTTGCCCTTCATCCGGCTGTTCGTGGGCGGGGACGAAAGGGGCCCTGTGACCCGGGTGGCCATCGACAACTACTGACCGGGGCCGCGTGGCCCCATTCCAAGGAGGCAAGCCCATGAACGAGGATTTTCTCATCCGCATCGACGGGCGGATGGAGCAGGGCGACGAGTCGGACACGGTGCAGCTGATGACCCGGGGCAGCTTCGTGTGCCGGGGCGGCAGCTTTTTCATCAGCTACAAGGAGTCGCAGACCACCGGTTACGAGGGCTGCACCACCACCGTGAAGGTGGCGAAGGACGAGAGCAAGGTGTCCCTGACCCGGTTCGGCCCCGCGGCGGGGCAGCTGGTGGTGGAAAAGGGCACCCGCCATCTGTGCCACTACGACACCGGCTACGGCGCGCTGACCCTGGGGGTGGCGGCGGACGAGATCCACAGCCGCCTCACCGACGAGGGAGGCGAGGTGGAGTTCAGCTATACGCTGGATTCCGACCAGAACACCATCCTCAGCCGCAACCTGGTGAAGATCAGCGTAAAGCGCACCGGGCCTGTGACCTGAGGCCTTACATGTCCTTATTATATAAAGAGGGCTTCGCCGGCAGCGGCGGGGCCCTTTTTCTTTGCCAAAAGGGGTGTGCAAAGGCCGGCCCCTCTGATATAATTAAGGCGTGAAGTATTCGCCACGCGGAAAGAAACAGAGGAAGAAATCGTGAAAGCACTGAAAAGTCTTGTGCCTTATCTTCTCATTGCCGTTCTGATGTGGCTGCTGTGGCTGTGCAACACCAACGGCAACCGCATGATCTTCATCAGCGGCGGGCTCTACCTGGCGGCATTTTACCTCGTCCCCCTGCTGCCGCTGCTCATGGGCGTCATCGCGGGGCGGTGTATGCGTCTGCCGGATTTCTATCCCCGGTGGCGGGCAGTGCTGGATGGAGCACTGGCTCTCGTGATGTTCCTGCTGGGGCACAGCGGGCTGACCGTCTACCTCTTCGGCCTGCCCGGCAAGCTGGAGATGCTGTCGGCCGCTGTTGCCGACGGCGGTCTGCGGGTGCCGCTGGTGATCTTTGCCGGCCTTCTGCTGGGGCGGCTCACCCTTTTGCTGCCCGGCCGCCGCGCAAAGACGGCCGCGCCGGAATAAAGTGAAAATCGCCGCCCGCTCCTTCAAGAGCGGGCGGCGATTTATGCACTCCAACATTTACATCATACCACAAATTTCCGGGAGATTCAAGGCAACAATCGAACGAAATTTGCACCAAAAGTCTATGCATGCTGCCAATATACAAACGATTTGGGGTATGCTATAGTATAGACACACCAAGGAGAGAACACCAAGGTCTAGAAACCGGCGGGTAGGAAACGAAGAAACGTGGCCCCCGGGAAAGAAAGGAGCGCAGGACCATCATGGTAAAAGAAGAACCCAAGCATTTGGGGCAGGGTGGGTCCTGCCGCTGAACGATCCAGATCGCTCACAACACCAAAAGATGCTTTCTTTTACAAGACCAGCCCATGAGCGGCTTATCTGAGACACGATCGTTCAAATAGCGTACAGAGCCCACGACCTGCCGGCATGATATTTTAGATAGATGAAGTTTTGAACAGCGAATCAGCGCGCTTGTGAGAGCGCAAAAAACATTCGGCATTCCTAAGCTTCCATCCGTTTAAAATCTCATTACCCGCGGGCGTTTTTTCTGTTATGAAAAGCGGCCTGCACGTCCGATTACAGCTTGCCTTGAACATCCGCCGTGAAAGCGCGGATGGCCCCATACACACTTCGGTGTGAGAGGAACCTGTAAAAAGACATCGATTCAAGAACACGGAGGTTTCAACTCCAATGTACTGACCATGAAAGGGAACGTCCCCTTTTGAAAAGCACGAAGACCGAAAGCGGATGACACAGCGCGTGAATTGGAACGATCGCGCCGGGCGGCGTCCATGAAGTGTAAGGCGCAAAGCCGCCGGAACGGGCCGATGGGTCCGACGGGGGCGCGCTTTAGGAAGAGGAACTGCTGCCGGCGAAAAAACGGACCAAGGCAAAGCGAACTGAACCAAACCTTTCGACAAGCGTTGCACAAGAACAGGAGAGGGATACCCCAATGTGGTAACATCGTTTGCTCCGAACCCGATCTGCAGGCGATGTGAAGCTACAAAGCCTGCATCAAAAGGATTTTCCAGATAGAAAGCGCGATGAACATGAAGAGATTTCTGTTTGAACGTTTGAAATCCAGGAAATAAGAGGGCAGACCAATGTACTGAATCATTTTCCGGGGCGCCGTGTCCGGCGCCCCGGTTTTTTTGCGCTTTTTCGGAGCGGGGAGGGCGGGGCAGGCCCGGGAGAGTGCCCGGCGGCGCCCCGCCGCTTTTTTCTTGACTTTGACACCCCCGCCCTTATAATTAAAGATGTATATGCCCGCGCGGGCCCGTGAAAGCGGGCTTTGCGGGCGGGTGCGTTCGGGCGGGCCCCTGGCGGCCGGCCTCGCGCTGCCATCAGTTCCGCCCGCCGCCCGAAGGGCGCGGAGCGAAAAACAACAGAGAGGCTTTTCCATGAACCAGACATCCACCGCGCCCCACCCCGTGCTGGGGGTGCTGGGCGGCATCGGGCCGATGAGCACGGTCTATTTTTACGAGATGATCACCGCCCACACCAAGGCTGAAAAGGACCAGGACCACCTGGACATCGTCATCAGCAGCCGGGCCACCACGCCGGACCGCAGCGCCTTTATTCTGGGCGAGAGCAGCGAGGACCCCTTCTCGGTGATGGAGCGGGACGCCGAGATGCTGGTGCGCTACGGCGCCACCGTGCTGGCCATCCCCTGCAACACCGCCCACTATTTTTACGAGCGGCTGCAGCGCAGCCTGCCGGTGCCGGTGCTGAACATGATCCAGCTCACGGTGCAGGCGGCCAAGGCGGGCGGCTGCCAAAAGCTGGGCATCCTGGCCACCACCGGCACGGTGGCCACCTGTTCCTACCAGCGGATGTGCGCCGCCGAGGGCATCGGCTGCGCGGTGCCCTGCGAGGCCGACCAGGCCGCCCTGATGGACCAGATCATCTACGGCCAGATCAAGAGCGGCAAGCCGGTGGACATGGATCTGTTCGGCCGCATCGCCGACGGCCTCAAGGCGCAAGGGTGCCAGCGGGCGGTGCTGGGCTGCACGGAGCTTTCCCTCATCAAGCGGGATTACGGCCTGGACCATTTCTTCATCGACAGCAGCGAGGTGCTGGCCAAAGCCACCATCGAGGCCTGTGGCAAGACCCCCGTGGGCTTTGACTTCTGAACGCCGAAAGGAGGAGGCCCATGGCCGACTACACCCCGGAACTGAACGCGCTGCACACCGGTGACTTGTACCAGTGCAACTCACCGGAACTGTTTCGCGTGCAGATGGAGTGCCGGGCGCTGGTGCACCGGTACAACCAGCTGGACCCCCGGGACATGGAGGGCCACACCGCCCTGCTGCCCCGCATCTTTGCCGAGGCGGGCCAGGGCTGCTTTCTGGAGCCGCCCTTTTTCGCCAACTGGGGGTGCTTCACCCACCTGGGCAGCAATGTCTACGCAAACTTCAATCTCACCCTCACCGACGACACCCACATCTACATCGGCGACCATGTGATGATCGGCCCCAACGTGACCATCACGGCGGCGGCCCACCCCATCCACCCGGAACTGCGCCGCAAGGGGATGCAGTACAACAAACCCGTCACCATCGGGGCAAACGTCTGGGTGGGCGCGGGCGTCACCATCCTGCCCGGCGTGACCATCGGGGAGAACACGGTCATCGGCGCGGGCAGCGTGGTCACCCGGGACATCCCCGCCAACGTGGTGGCCTTTGGCAGCCCCTGCCGGGTGGTGCGGCCCATCGGCGAGGAGGACAGGCGCACCTTCGACCACGGCCGGCCCATCCCGCCCCAGCTTTTGTGAATCCGCAGCCGTTCCATTCGCGGCTGTGTTATGAAAGGAAGTAAGACCCAAATGAAGCAGAACGACACCTTCTACATCACCACCCCCATCTACTACCCCAGCGACAAGCTGCACATCGGCCACAGCTACACCACCGTGGCCTGCGACGCGCTGGCCCGCTTCAAGCGGATGCAGGGCAAAAAGGTGATGTTCCTCACCGGCACCGACGAGCACGGCCAGAAAATTCAGGACAAGGCCGCGGCGGCGGGCGTGACCCCCAAGCAGTATGTGGACAACATCGTGGAGGGCCCCGGCGGCGTGAAGGAACTGTGGAAGCTGATGAACATCAGCTACGACCGGTTCATCCGCACCACCGACGACTACCATGTGGAGAGCTGCCAGAAAATTTTCCAGAAGCTGTACGACCAGGGCGACATTTACAAGAGCGTCTACAAGGGCCACTACTGCAAGCCCTGCGAGAGCTTCTGGACCGACAGCCAGCTGAAGGACGGCAAATGCCCCGACTGCGGCGGCGAGGTCTACGAGGCCGAGGAAGAGGCTTACTTCTTCAAGACCGGAAAATACGCCGACCGGCTGCTGCAATACTACGAGGACCACCCCGCCTTCATTCAGCCGGAGAGCCGCCGCAACGAGATGATCGCCTTCATCAACCAGGGCCTGCAGGACACCTGCGTCTCCCGCACCTCGGTGTCCTGGGGCATCCCGGTGCCCTTCGACCCCAAGCACACCATGTATGTGTGGGTGGACGCGCTGTCCAACTACATCACCGCCCTGGGCTACGGCAACGAGAAGTATCACGATTACGACGCCTTCTGGCCCGCCGACCTGCACATGATCGGCAAGGAGATCCTGCGCTTCCACACGATCCTCTGGCCCGCCATGCTGATGGCGCTGGACCTGCCCCTGCCCGAGCGGGTGTTCGGCCACGGGTGGCTGCTGCTGGACGGCGGCAAGATGAGCAAGTCCAAGGGCAACGTGGTGGACCCGGCGGTGCTCTGCGGGCGTTACAGCGTGGACGCCATCCGCTACTTCCTGCTGCGGGAGATCCCCTTCGGCAACGACGGCGTTTTCTCCAACGAGGCGCTCATCGCCCGCATCAACTCCGACCTTGCCAACGACCTGGGCAACCTGCTCAGCCGCACGGTGGCCATGGTGGAGAAGTACTTCGGCGGCACCCTGCCCGCCGGGCGGCAGAGCGGCGAATTTGACGACGACCTCATCAAAACGGTGAGCGAGATGCCCGCGAAGGCCGCCGCCTGCATGGACGACCTGCTCATCCCCCAGGCATTGCAGGAAATTTTCAAGGCCATCCAGCGGGCCAACAAGTACATCGACGAGACCGCCCCTTGGGCCCTGGCCAAGGACGAGGCGAACCGCGACCGGCTGGCCATGGTGCTGTACAACCTGTGCGAGGCGCTGCGCTTCGCCGCGGTGCTGCTGGCCCCCTTCCTGCCGGACACCGCCGACAAGATGGCCGCCCAGCTGGGCCTTGCCGACGCCGACCGGGCCTGGGCGGGCCTGCGCTTTGGCGGCAAGGCGGAGTACACCGTGCACAAGGGCGACGCGCTGTTCCCCCGCATCGACGCGGCGAAGGAGCTGGCGGAGCTGGCCGCGGCCCACGAGGCCAAGGTGAAGGCCGCCGCCGAGAAGGCCGCGGCGGAAAAGGCCGCCGGGCAGCCCGCGGCGAAACCCGCGGCTGCCGAGAACATCGAGCACCAGCCGGAGATCGCCTTCGACGACTTCTGCAAGGTGGAACTGCGGGTGGCCCAGGTGCTCACCTGCGAGGCCCTGCCCGAGAGCCGCAAGCTGCTGAAAATGACCCTCTTTGACGGCGAGCGGGAGCGCACCATCCTCTCCGGCATCGCCAAGTGGTACAAGCCCGAAGATCTGATCGGCCGCAAGGTGGGCATCGTGGCCAACCTCGCCCCCCGCCCGATGATGAAGGGCAAGTATGTGAGCGAGGGCATGGTGATGGCCGCCGACATGCCGGACGGCGGCGCCTCGGTGGTCTTCTTCCCCGACGACGTGCTGCCCGGCAGCGCCATCCACTGATGGCCGGCCCCATCTTTGACAGCCACGCCCACTACCTCAGCCGCCAGTTCGACGGCGACCGGCAGCAGCTTTTGGAAAGCCTGCCCGCCGCCGGCGTGGCGGGGGTGGTGGAGTGCGCCACCGACCTGGCCACCAGCAAAGGGGCGGTGGCCCTGGCCGCCGCGTGGCCTTTCGTGTGGGCGGCGGTGGGCATCCACCCGGAGAGCCTCATCGAGTCCGACGCCTCCACCAACGCCGAATTTGCCGGCGACTGGAAGGCGGAACTGGCCGCCATCGCCCCGCTGCTGGAGCAAAACAAGGTGGTGGCGGTGGGGGAGATCGGCCTGGACTACCACTGGCCCATCCCCAAAGAGGCCCAGCTGGAACTGTTCGAGGCCCAGATCCGCCTGGCGCTGGAACTGGACAAACCCGTCATCGTCCATGACCGCCAGGCCCACGCCGACGCCTACGCGCTGCTCAAGAAATACCGCCCCAAAGGGGTGCTGCACTGCTTTTCCGGCGCGGCGGAGGACGCCGCCTGGCTCACCGCCCAGGGGCTGTACATCGGCTTTGGCGGGGCCGTCACCTTCAAGGGGGCCAAGCGGGCGGTGAAGGCCGCCGCGGCCGTTCCGCCGGACAAGCTGCTGCTGGAGACCGACTGCCCCTACATGGCCCCCGAGCCCTGCCGGGGCACCCGGTGCGACTCCCGCCTCATCGCCCACACCGCCGCCTTCCTGGCGGACGTCCGGGGCGTGGAAGCGGAGCGGCTGCTCCAGACTGCCTGTCAAAACGCCCGGGCCCTCTTCGGCCTCGGCTGAACCATTTCAAAATTGAACACAAGGAGAGAATACCCATGAAAGCACGCCTTCCCAAACGCCGCGAGTTCGTCATCAGCTTCCCCGAGGGCAGCGACGAGGCCCGCAACAACGAGGCCTGGGAGAAGCTGAATCAGATCGTGGAGGACTATAAAAAGACCCACAACGGAAACAGCGTCTACGAGCCCACCTTCATCCAGGACAACGAGGAGAAGGTCAAAGCCCTCCAGGCGGAGTACGGTTTCACCTACACCATCGAGGAGAAGTAAAAAGGACACGACAAAGCCCCTTCCCGCCGCGGGAAGGGGCTTTGTCTGTTTTTGGGGCTTCACGGCAGGGTCTGGCTGTTGCAGCAGGGTCTGGCTGTTGCAGCAGGGGCTGGCCGTTGCAGCAGGGGCTGGCCGTCACAGCAGCGTCTGGCCGTTGACCTCCAGCCGGAAGGTGAGTTTGAAATACTCGGCGGCCTTGCGGCAGAGCAGCATCCGGTCGAGAAAGATCTCAAAGTAGTCCATCACCGGGCAGACGGAGGTGTCCAGCTGGATGCGCAGGGTCAGGGTGCGCTGCTCCCTGTCCAGCTCCAGGTCCGAGCGCTCCACCGCCCAGTTCACCCGGTCGTGGATGTCAAAGCGGATGGTGTCCCGGTTGCGCACCCGGCTGCGGCGCACGTCGCTCTTGTCCGCCAGGATCAGCGCCGCCGCCACCCCGTTCACCGGGTAGGCGGTGCCCTCGTCGTGGTTGCCGATGGCCGTCACCACCAGGGCGGTGTCGGCGGGGGGCATGCCCATCTTGTCCAGGATGCGGAAGGCCATCACCGCGCCGCTCTGGGCGTGGTCCACCCGGTTCACCAGGTTGCCGATGTCGTGCATGTAGCCGGCGATGCGGGCCAGTTCCACCGTGCGCTCGTCCGCCCCCAGCTGCTCCAGCAGGTGACTGGCCACCGCCGCGCATCGGGTCACATGGGCAAAGGAGTGCTCGGTGAACCCCAGGGCGATGAGCGAGGCGTCCGCCTGCTGGATGTAGGTGTTGATTTCGGCGCTCTGGCGCACCATCTCGTAGGTCACGGGCAGGCTGGACATGGTTTTCCTCCGCTTTGTGCTTGATGTTACAGGTTGGGTTTGAAACTGACGAACCGGCGCAACTCGCCGCCGATGAGCGGCCGGCACCACTCCACAAAGGCGTCGGTGACGTCGCAGCCGTCGGCGCTGATGTACTCGTCGGGCATCTTGCGCTCGTGGAGCATCACCTGCTCCACCGGGATGAGGAAGGTCTCCACCTTGTACACCGCCCCCGGCAGCCGGCGCAGGCCCACCATCACGCCGTTCTCGCCGGCCAGGGCGGCCCGGGCGGCCTCGGCGCCCACCAGCACCGCCTCGTCCCGATCGGTCTCGGACTGGAAGGCGATGGAGGCCCGGTTGCTGATGCCCGGCTTCTCGCTGCGGGCCTTGATGCCCAGCTTCTGAATCACAAGATTGGCCAGATGGGCGCTCACGTCGCCGTAGTACACCGAGCGGCCCACCTTGAAGATGGGGGGCACGATGGAGGAGCCGTCGGGGTTGCACAGCCCCTCGCTGGCCACCACCACCACGCCGCCTTTTTTGCGGTGCAGGTCGCTCACCCGCTGCAAAAACTCCTCCTCGTTGAAGGGGCGCTCGGGCAGGTAAATCAGGTCGGGACCGTCGCCGCTGCCGGTGCGGGCCAGGGCGCTGGCGGCGGTGACCCAGCCGGCGTTGCGGCCCATGGCCTCGATCACCGACACATGGATGGGCAGGCTGCGCACGTCCTGGCTGATCTCGCTGGTGATGCCGGCGATGAACCGGGCCGCCGAGCCGAAGCCGGGGGCGTGGTCGGTGACGGCGATGTCGTTATCCACCGTTTTGGGGATGCCCACCACCCGCACGTCCACCCCGGCGGCCACGCAGGCCTTGTACAGCTTGCCGCAGGCGTCCATGCTGCCGTTGCCGCCGTTGAACAGCACCCAGCGGATGTTGTGCTTGCGGCAGATCTCGGCCATGGCGGCGTAGTGCTCGGCCTCCAGCGCGTCCCGGCTGGTGCCGATGGCGGAGGCGGGGGTCTGGAGCAGCAGCCGGAGGGTCTCCTCCGGCACGGCGGACAGATCGCAGAAGTTTTCCTTCAGCATGCCGCCGGTGCCGCCCACCGCGCCCAGCACCTTTTCCACCTCCGGGTGCTTTTTGGCCTCGGTCACCGCGCCGTACAGCGAGGAGTTGATGACGGCGGTGGGCGCGCCGCCGTGAACGATCAGAAGGTTGCCTTGTTTCATGGTGGTCTTTCCTTTCTGTGTACCTTTTTATTATAGGCCCCGGCGAGGGGGATGTAAAACAAGAAGTTTGTAAAATCGGCGGGGAACGTTGCGCATCCCGCCCCCGGCTGGTATAATAGCATGTACGCGGGCCGAACGCCCGCCAGAGCAACTTAGGATTTTAGGCTCGCCGCGCGTTTTCAAAAAGGCGCGGACCACACCGCCGGGAACTGGCAGGGCCGGGCGGTCAAAATCTAACTGCCGGAGTGTATTGTTATGTCAACGAGAAAACTTGTCCGCAGCGGCCTGGTGGCCGCCCTCTATGTGGTGCTGTGCCTGGCGCTGCAGCCCCTTTCCTTCGGCGCGGTGCAGATCCGCTTCGCCGAGGCGCTGGTGCTGCTGCCGGTGTTCGGCCCGGAGTACATCGCCGCCGCCGTGCTGGGGTGCTTTCTGTCCAACCTGCTGGGATCGGTGCTGCCGGACGTGATCTTCGGTACCCTGGCCACCCTGCTGGCCTGCCTTGTCACCTACAAGCTGCGCAATGTGCGGGTGCGGGGCCTGGCCCTGCCCGCGGCGCTGCCGCCCATTGTGTTCAACGCCCTCATCGTGGGGCCGGAGATCGCCATCTTCTTCTCCGACACTCCCGCCACCCTGCCGCTGATGGCCTGGAACGGGTTCACCGTGGCCCTGGGCGAGGTGGTGGCCTGCGGCGTGCTGGGCGTGGCGCTGGTGAAGATCATCGAGGCGAACCCTGCCCTGCGCAAGCTGTTTGTGGAATAAACTCTTTTCGCCAAAGGAGGCCCGCCATGAAACCCCGCTGCCTGATCTGGGACTGGAACGGCACCCTGCTGGACGATCTCCGGCTCTGCCTTGACCTTTTGAACGAGCTGCTGGAGCAAAACGGCAGCCCCAACCGCTACGATCTGGCGGGCTATCGGGAGATCTTCGGCTTCCCGGTGGTGGATTACTACCGGCGGGCGGGCCTGGACCTCTCAAAGCGCAGCTTTGAGGCGCTGGCGGCGGACTATGTGGCCCGTTACAACCCCGCGAGTTTCGCCTGTTCCCTGTGCCCCGGCGCGGCCGACGCATTGGCCGCACTGAAATCCGCCGGGGTGCGGCAGGTGATCCTCTCGGCCAGCGAGCAGGCGCTGCTCCGGCGCCAGGTGAAACACCTGGGCCTCGCCGGATACTTCGACGAGCTGCTGGGCCAGACCGACTACTACGCCCACGGCAAACTGTCGGTGGGCAAGGCGTGGATGGCCTGCCAGAACTTCGATGCCGCCGAAGCGGTGCTGGTGGGGGATACCCTCCACGACGCGGAGGTGGCAAAGGGCCTGGGTGCGCAGTGTGTGCTCTGCGCCGCCGGCCACCAGAGCCGGGCACGCCTTTTGACGGCGGGGGTGCCGGTGATCGACACGCTGGCCGAACTGCCGGCGCTGCTGGGCCTCTGAGCGCCCAGTTTCATGATACCAGCCTTCGGGCAAGAAAAAAAGGTGGAAATTTCCTCATACGGAAATCCCACCTTTTTTGTTTTTGCAGAGGATTCAAAGTGCAATGCGGTACCGGCGGGTGACGCGGGGCCGGCCGTCGATGACGTCCTTTTGCCTGTCCAGCAGAACGCCGCCGTTCTTCTCGATCACCCGGGCGGAACCGGCGTTGCCGTCGGCGCAGGTCAGCAGCACCCAGGAAAGGCCCAGCGGCCCGCGGGCGTATTCCAGCGCGCCGGCCAGCAGCCGGGTGCCCAGCCCCTGCCCCCAGCGGCCCGCCCGCACCGCGTAGCCGATGTGGCCGCCAAAGCGCTCCAGCGCGGGGGTCAGCCGGTGGCGGATGGAAACTTCCGCCAGAAACTCGTCCCCGTCCACCAGCCACAGGCAGGTGCAGGGCACATAGCCCGCCGGCAGGTCCCGCCCGGCGCGGTAGTCCGCGAACCGGGCGAACAGCCCGGCGGGGCAGCGCTCCGCGCCGCCGAAAAAGAAGGTGGGGGAGAGCCCGGCGCGGGCATACTCCTCCATTGCCTGCCGATAAGAGGCCTCGTAAGCGGGCCCGGGAAGGATGAGTTCCATGGCGCGTCACCTCACAGGCGGGGCGCTCCGCCCCGCTTTTGAGACCATTCTATCACCCGTACCCCGCGCCCGCAAGCCCTTTACGCCACGAAGCAGAACACCGCGGCGAAGTGGCAGGCGCTGCCCGCCAGGATGAACAGATGGAACAATTCGTGGAAGCCCCACCGCTCGCTCAGGTTGGGCCACTTGAGCATGTAGAGCACCGCCCCCAGCGAGTAGCACACGCCGCCGGCGGCCACAAGGCCAAGGCAGGCCGCGGGCATGGCCGCGAAGGCGGGCAGGTCCACCACGATGGCCCAGCCCAGGGCAAGATAGAGCAGGGTGCCCAGCCAGCGGGGGGCGTCCAGCCAGAGGAGTTTGAGCAGGATGCCCGCCGCGGCCATGGCCCACATGGCCCCCAGGAACACCGGTAGCTTGCCTTTGTCCATGAACTTGATGCACAGCGGGGTGTAGCTGCCCGCGATCAGCACATAGATCATGGCATGGTCCAGCTTGCGCAGCCGCCGCACCTTGGCCGCCGCCCCCAGGGCGTAGTGGTAGATGCTGCTGGCGGAGTAGAGCGCCACCAGCGAAAGCCCGAACAGCACCACCCCCGCCAGCACCGCGCCCCCCGCGCCGGTGTGCAGGCTGCGGGCCGCCAGCGCCAGCGTGCCCAGGGCGCTGGCCAGCGCCCCCCAGAAATGGGTGTAGCTGCTCACGGGCTCCCGCCCTTTTTCAAAATACCGGCTCATAACGCCACCTCCGAAACTATTATATATAGTTTTTAATACCACATAATATTATCATTATAGCTATATTGTTCCCCAAAGACAAGGCTTTGATGAAAATTCACAAAAAAGTTTCATTTGCGGGTCCGCGCCGCCAAGGGGCGGGCCGGGGCCTGCCCGGCGAACGGTGAAAAGCCGCCTTTTTGGCTTCACAGGCGGGTTTTCGACCGCCGGCGGCGTTGACAGGCCCGGCCCTTGTGATGTACTATATACAATAGCGCACTGCGGGTTTTTGTGTGCAGATTACCGGGCAGAGGGCCCCGCGGCCCGCCCGTTTCAGAATGTGAGTGATCCCATGTCTTTGATCGACAAACTGTTCGGCTCCTTCTCGGACAAGGAGCTCAAGCGCATCCGCCCCATCGCCGACGCGGTGGTGGCGCTGGAGCCGGAGATGGCCGCCAAGTCGGACGCCGAGCTGCAGGCCATGACCCCCGCTTTGAAGGAGCGGCTGGCGAACGGCGAGAGCCTGGACGACATCCTGCCCACCGCCTTCGCCGTCTGCCGCGAGGCCAGCTGGCGTGTGCTGGGCATGAAGCACTTCCCGGTGCAGATCATGGGCGGCGTGGTGCTGCACCGCGCCTGCATCGCCGAGATGAGCACCGGCGAGGGCAAGACCCTGGTGGCCACCCTGCCGGTGTACCTGAACGCCCTCACCGGCAAGGGCGTGCATGTGGTGACGGTGAACGACTACCTGGCCCGCCGCGACTCCGAGTGGATGGGCAAACTCTACCGCTGGCTGGGCCTGTCGGTGGGGCTGATCGTGCAGGGCATCACCAACGAGCAGCGCCACGCGGCCTACAACGCGGACATCACCTACGGCACCAACAACGAGTTCGGCTTCGACTACCTGCGGGACAACATGGTGGTCTACAAGGAGAACATGGTACAGCGGGGCCACTACTACGCCATCGTGGACGAGGTGGACTCCATCCTCATCGACGAGGCCCGCACCCCCCTGATCATCAGCGGCAAGGGGGACGACTCCTCCAGCCTTTACCAGCAGGCGGACGCCTTCGCCCGCACGCTCAAGATGAGCAAGGTGGTGGAGCTGGACGAGAAAGAGGACCAGGACGCCCAGGTGGACGGCGACTATGTGGTGGACGAAAAGCACAAGACCGCCACCCTCACCGAGAGCGGCATCAAGAAGGCGGAGGCCTACTTCCATGTGGAGAACCTGGCCGACGGCGCCAACATGACCCTGGCCCACCACATCAACCAGGCCATCAAGGCCCGGGGCGTGATGAAGCGGGATATCGACTATGTGGTGCGGGACGGCGAGGTCATCATCGTGGACGAGTTCACCGGCCGTTTGATGATCGGCCGGCGGTACAACGAGGGCCTGCACCAGGCCATCGAGGCCAAGGAGGGCGTGCAGGTGGCCGCCGAGAGCAAGACCCTGGCCACCATCACCTTCCAGAACTACTTCCGCATGTATGAGAAGCTGGCGGGCATGACCGGCACCGCCAGCACCGAGGCGGACGAGTTCAGCGAGATCTACGGCCTGAACATCGTCACCGT